>JAFDWI010000165.1 GCA_018268545.1 Actinomycetota bacterium | reverse complement strand
GAGATCATCGAAGAGGAGTTGGCCGAGGGTTCCGAGGTCTCCTTCGAGGATCTCCCCAAACCGCGTGAGATCTTCGAGTTCCTGAACGACTACATCGTCGGGCAGGAGGTCGCCAAGAAGATCCTGTCCGTCGCCGTCTACAACCATTACAAGCGCATCCAGTTCGGCTCGTCGCGCAACGACGACGTCGAGCTCGCCAAGTCGAACATCCTGCTGATGGGACCGACCGGTTGCGGCAAGACGCTGCTCGCCCAGACGCTCGCGCGCATGTTGAACGTGCCGTTCGCGATCGCGGATGCCACCGCGCTCACCGAGGCGGGCTATGTCGGTGAAGACGTCGAGAACATCTTGTTGAAGCTGATCCAGGCGGCCGATTACGACGTCGCGAAGGCCGAGACCGGGATCATCTACATCGACGAGATCGACAAGGTTGCCCGCAAGTCCGAGAACCCCTCCATCACCCGTGACGTCTCTGGTGAGGGTGTGCAGCAGGCGTTGTTGAAGATCCTCGAAGGAACCACGGCGTCGGTTCCACCCCAGGGGGGGCGCAAGCACCCGCACCAGGAGTTCCTGCAGATCGACACGACGAACATCCTGTTCATCTGTGGGGGTGCGTTCGCCGGTATCGACAGCATCATCGAGTCACGCACCGGTTCGGCCGGGGTGGGATTCGGGGCCGACGTGCGTCGCACCGAGGAGAAGGATCTCGGTGAGTTGTTCGCGCAGGTGCTTCCCGAAGATCTGATGACGTTCGGCTTGATCCCGGAATTCATCGGACGACTTCCGGTCATCGGGGCGGTGGCCGGCCTGGACCGCGAGGCGCTGATCGAGATCCTGGTCGAACCGAAGAACGCGCTCACCAAGCAGTACCGGAAGTTCTTCGAGATGGAGCAGGTCGATCTCGAGTTCACCGATGATGCGATCGAGGCGATCGCCGATCTGGCGATCCTTCGCGGCACCGGGGCGCGGGGTCTGCGGGCGATCATGGAAGAGGTGCTGCTGAGCGCCATGTACGAGCTTCCCGGGCGCGACGACATCTCCAAGTGTGTGGTGACCGCCGAGGTGGTGCGCGACAAGGTGAACCCGACGTTGGTTCCCAAGAAGAAGGCGCCGCCGCGCACGTCGCGGCCGCGTCGTGCCGCATCCTGAGACGTCAGCTCACGAGCGACGCGATCGCGTGGTGCAGGCGTTCACGCATGATCGCGTCGGGTGAGGCGTTCGCCGATTCGTAGCGTGCAGCGGTGAGGATCATCCCGTTGATCAACTCGCTTGTCGCTGCGAGCCGGTCGTCGGCCACCCCGGCTCGGGCCAGCGTCGCACGTAACGGTGCGAGCAGGCGGCTGTGCACGCCGAAGAGTTCGTTTCGCGCATCGGTGGCGACCACCGGTTCGACCCGTGCCATCGAGGTGAGCAGTGCGTGTTCGGGGCGCGCGGCGTAATCGAGCTGGTCTTCGACCCATGCGGTCAACAACTCCGAGGGGTCGCCGGGTCCGCCGAGCAGTTCGGTGGACCGGGCGACGCGGGCGTCGAGTTCGATGCGGAACCAACGTTCCAGGATGTCGCCCTTGGTCGGGAAGTACCGGTACAGCGAGTTGCGCGCGAGGCCGACGGCGTCGGCGATGTCGGCGAACGAGACGTTCTCGAATCCGCGTTCGCCGAACAACCGGACCGCTTCTTCGAACACGCGCTGTTGCTGTTGCGCGGCGTGTTCGGCGACGGTCGGCGCGGCGATCCGGGGCATGGCGTTCAGTTTCCCACGTCGGCGAGTTCGCTGAGTCGTCCCCGCTCGAGGTGGACGTGACGGTCTGCGACTTCCAGCGGCGCGTCGTCGTGGGTCACCAGCAGCGCCGCGAGGCCACGCTTGTGGGCTTCGTCGGCAATGAGGCGGGCGATGTCGGCGGACAGGCTCGGGTCGAGCGACGCGGTGGGTTCGTCCGCGAGCAGCACGCTGGGGTTCGACATGAGCGACCGGGCGACGCCGACCCGTTGGCGTTCGCCACCGGAGAGATGCTGAGGGAGGGCATCCATGCGGTGACCCAGCCCGACGATCTCGAGGAGGTCTGCCGCCCGAAGCCGAGCTTCGGATCGCTTCTTGCCGGCGATGTGGTAGACGACTTCGAGTTGTTCGCGTGCCGTGAGCGACGAGATCAGGTTCGCCGACTGGTAGATGATGCCGATCTGTGAGCCGCGGATCGCGCTCCGTCGCTTCTCGGATGCCTTGGCGGTCGATTCGCCGGCGATGACGACGTCACCGGAATCGGTGCGGCGGAGCAGGCCGGTGATGGCGAGCAGCGTCGACTTGCCCGAACCCGAGCCGCCGGTCAGGACGACGACCTCGCCGGGGGCGACGGCGAGATCGACCCGTTCGAGGAGCACCCGTTCGGTCTCGCCGTCGGGGACGGCGACACGGAGCGCGTCGAGGACGAGGGGGTTGGTCGAGGAGGTTTGTGTAGTCATGAGTCCGATGCTCCGAGGGCGATGGCGGGTTCGATTCCGGCGATGCGCTTCAAGGTGACGAGGCTGCCCACCACCCCGGCGAGGATCAGGAGCACCATGCCGGAGATGACGGTGGACGGGACGAGGTCGACGGGGGCGGATCCACCGCTCATCGCGGTGATGATGCCGACGCCGATCGCCGCCCCGATGACGGTTGCTGCGGTGACGATGACGAGCATCTGTGCGAGCCCGTCGCGGATGACGTACCAGCTCGATGCGCCCATTGCCTTGAGGAGCCCGACCTGGCGGGTGCGTTGCACGATCAGCACGGTGAAGAAGGCGCCGACGACGAGTGCGGAGATCACGATGAGAAACCCGCGGATCAACGACATCGTCGATTGTTCGGCGGTGAAGCCCGGCGATCCGGCGTAGGTTTCGCTCTTGGTCTTGACCTCGGTGCTCGTTGCGGCTGCGACCTTCTCGGTCGCGGCACGGGCGCTGGAGGGGACCTGCAGGGCGATCGCCGAGAAGCGCCCGTGGGGGTCACTGCCGTAGGTCAGCTTCTGCCAGGTCGCGATCGAGGTGTACGCGATCGGCGCGTGGCCGTAGGAACCGGGGAAGGTGAACCCCAGGACGGGCAGGGTCGTCCCCGACGCGGTGAACGTGTACCGGTCGCCGATCTTGATGCCCTTCTTGGCGAGTTCGCCGGAGAGCACGAGTCCCGGTTTTCCGGCGAGTGAGGCTTCGGCGTCGGCCCGTCCGGCTTTCCCGGCATCGGCCTGGCGGACCAGGAAGCTGTCGGGTGCGACACCGAACAGTGCGATGTCGAGGTCGGGGCTCTTGCCGTCGGACTTGGCGTTGGCGAAGGAGACGCCCAGCGGTGTTGCCGACACGCCGGGGATCTTCTGGAACGCCGCGAGGGTCTCGTCGTTCACCGTCGAGCGGGAGAAGGTCGCCTGTGCGCCGTGCTCGAACACCATGTGGTCGAAGGGCAGGGCCTGCACACCGGAGATGCCTTCTTTGAGGAGTCCGTTGGCGAGTGCGCCGAGCACGGTGGTCAGCAGCGACACGAGGACGACGACGAGACCGACGAGGACGAAGCGACTCCAGGAGCGCCGGAGATCTCTGAGGGCTATGAACATGTGGGGACCTTTCGGTCGATCGGCTCGCTCGGGTGGCCGTTCTCACCCGGCTCGGGCGACGCCGATGTTGGCGACGCCATGTCGACAAGATAGCGACACCGTGTCGGTAAGTCAAGCCGTCGTGCTCGACCCGCCGCGCTCGCCCGCCCCGCCCGCCCGTCGCGCCCGCCCGCCCCGCCCCCCCCCCCCCCCCCACTTCGTTCTTTTCCCGCCCGGGCTCGCTG
>JAFDWI010000164.1 GCA_018268545.1 Actinomycetota bacterium | reverse complement strand
TGCCCCGCGTACGGAGCCGCAGTGGTCGACGGCGGATCCGCAGCGTCATGGCGACGGCCGATCAGGTCTGGAGCTTGTACCCGAGCCCCCGCACCGTCACCACGTGGCGAGGGTTGGCCGGATCGGCCTCGACCTTGGTGCGCAGGCGTCGAATGTGCACGTCGACGAGGCGTCCGTCCCCGAAATAGTCGTAGCCCCAGACGCGTTCCAGCAGGACCTCGCGGCTGAACACCCGGCCGGGATTCGTCGCGAGTTCGACCAGGAGTTTGAACTCGGTCCGGGTGAGGTGGACCTCGCGCCCGGCGACCCGCACGGTGCCTTCGTCCGCGATGATCTCCAGGTCGCCGAATCGCAGGTGCGCGGCGCCGACATCGCTTGTCCGGGTCCGGCGGAGCAGCGCCCGGATCCGCGCGGAGAGCTCCTTGGGGGCGAACGGTTTGGTGAGGTAGTCGTCCGCACCTGCTTCGAGCCCGGCGACGATGTCGTGGGTGTCGTCGCGGGCGGTCACCATGATGATCGGGACATCGCTCGCACGTCGGATCTCGCGGCACACCTCGAAGCCGTCGATGTCGGGCAGCATGATGTCGATCAACACGACGTCGGCCGGGCGCTGTTCGAAGCGTTCGAGGGCTTCGGAGCCGGCGGCAGCCTCGGCGACCTCCCATCCTTCGGCCTCGAGGGCGAGTTTCACTGCGGCACGGATGCGCTCGTCGTCCTCGACCGTGAGGATGTGGGTTCTCACGGCTCCAGCCTGCCAAATTCCGGACCTGATCGCGCGGATGCTGCTTCGACGTCGAGGCCACCTGCGGCGATCTGGCGTAACGCGGCACGCAACTCCCGGTGGATCGCCGGCGGGGCGGCGACGACCAGGCGTCCGTCGGGCTCGGCCGCATCGAGCCCGGTCACGGCGCAGCCGGCCTCGGCGGCGATGAGGCCACCGGCGGCGAGATCCCAGGGTTTGAGACCCGATTCGAAGTACCCATCGAGGCGGCCCGCGGCGGTCGAGCACAGATCGAGTGCCGCGGCGCCGATCCGTCTGATGTCGCGGACCTCGCCGATCAGTTCGGCCACGACCCGTGCCTGGGCCTCGCGGCGTTCGGGGATGTAGGAGAATCCCGTGCCGACGAGCGCGTCGGCGAGCTCGGCTGTGGAACTGCCGTGCAGGAGCGTTCCGTTGCACGTCGCCCCGTCGCCGCGGGTCGCGCGGAAGGTTTCGCCCCGGATCGGGTCGACGACGACACCGGCGACGACGACGTCGTCGATCATCGCCGCGACCGAGACATTGAAACCGGCCAGCCCGTACACGAAGTTGGTGGTGCCGTCGATGGGGTCGATGATCCAGGTGACCCCGCTGGTCCCGACACGACGCCCGCTCTCCTCGGCGAGGATCGCGTCATCGGGCCGCTCAGCGGTGAGTGTGGCGATCAACTGCGCCTCGGTCGCATGGTCCGCCTCGGTCACCATGTCGGTTCGTGACGATTTCGTGGCCGCGACCCTGATCGAGTCGACGTGGATCGAGGCGAGCCGGTCGGCCGCGGCACGTGCCGCCGACTCGGCGCGATCGGCGAGTTCGAAGCGGAAGGAATCGTCGTGGCTACCCATCGTCCCAGCATGACGCAATCGAGGTGCGAGCCGGCTGTCGGGGCCGCGTCCACAGCGGACTACGTTCGGCGTTCGTGGACCACGTTCTCGAAACGGTTCCCGCCCGGGCGATGGCGGTCTTCGCACACCCGGCAGACGCGGAGATCGCGTGCGGCGCGACCTTGGCACGCTGGGCATCCCAAGGCTGCGCGGTGTCGCTGGTGGTGTGTGCCCGGGGAGACAAGGGCAGCCACGAACCCGGTGCCGACCCGGATCGTGTCGCTGCAGCGCGCATGATCGAGGTGGAGCGAGCGGCCCGGACCCTCGGGTTGACCGCGCACGAGGTGCTCGACAACCTCGACGGCGAGGTCGTCAACTCGGCCGAACTCCGAGAGCTGCTCGTCCGCCGGATCCGGGCGTGGCGCCCCGACGTCGTGTTCGGTCACGACCCGACCGCGACCTTCATCGGCTCGGGGTACGTGAACCACCGCGATCACCGTGAGGTCGGCGCGGCGCTCGTCGACGCGGTCGCTCCGGCCGCGGCATCACCGCTGTATTTCCCCGATGCAGGCGCGCCGCATCGGGTCCCGACGCTCCTGCTGAGCGGCACCGTCGAGATCGACACCTGGGTGTCGGTGCCCGACCATCTCGAGGCAAAGGTCGCCGCGCTGTGCTGCCATCGCTCCCAGGTCGGGGATGGCGACGAGAGCGTGGCGACGCTCGTTGAACAGCGGGCCACCGAGGGACGGAAACGGTCGGGCTCGGAATGGACCGAGGCCTTCCGTCGGATCAACCTCGGCGGTTGAGCGGTTCGCCGGTCCGTGGATTCACGCCACGTTCGATCGAGCGCCATTCGTTGACGGCCCGCAGCACCAACGTCGCCACCACGGCGATCCCGAGTGCTGCGGCGACGGCCCCCACGAACGCTCCGAGTGCCTGGGGGATGGTCGTGTTGCCGTGGACCTCGAGTCGAATGAATGCCCAGCCGATGAGACCGCCGAGCAGTCCACCCGCACAGATCGACGCGAACGACAGGATGCGGACGTTGCGTGGGGCCACCGCGGTGGTGCGTACCGGCGCCGGAGTCGACATGGGTGGCAACGGTACCCGGTCCGGACCAGACTGACGATGTGGCGCCCGTCGACGAAGCCGTCCTCGACCGTCGCCGGAATGCCCGGACCCGGACGATCCTCCACCTCGACATGGACGCGTTCTTCGCCTCGGCGGAGATTCGCCGGCGACCCGAACTCCGGGGGCGTCCTGTCGTGGTCGGCGGCGACGGCCGTCGCGGGGTCGTCGCCGCCGCCTCGTACGAGGCTCGGGCGTACGGCGTGCATTCGGCGATGCCCAGCGTCCGGGCACGTCGTCTCTGTCCCGGTGCCGTCTTCATCCACGGCGACCACGCCTACTACGCCGAGGTGAGTCGACGGATCATGGCGATCCTGCGGGACGTGACGCCGCTCGTCGAGCCGTTGTCGTTGGACGAGGCCTTCTGCGACGTGACCGGCGCGCCCGGTGTCGGTGACGGCATCGTCGAGTTCGCCGAGCGTCTGCGGTCCCAGGTCCGGGCAGCGGAAGGACTCGAATGCGCCGTCGGGGTCGCGACCAACAAGTTCATCGCGAAACTCGCGTCCAAGCGCGCCAAGCCTCGCGTCGGCCCACCGGGGAGTGGCCCACGGCCCGGCGTGGGCGTCGTCGTGGTCGCCGCGGGAGGCGAGCATTCCTTCCTCGCCGGTTTGCCGGTCGACGAGATCTGGGGGGTCGGCCCGGCGACTCTCCGCCGCCTGGCTGCGATCGGGGTCGCCACGATCGGCGATCTGGCGGCGATCCCACCCGGCGTGCTCGAACAGCGGTTCGGCACGGCCACCGGCGCGAAGTTGTCGGCGCTCGCCCGCGGGGTCGACGATCGACCGGTCGTGGCCGACCGCCCTGCGAGATCGATCGGCCACGAGGAGACCTTCGCGGCCGATCTCGTGACGCCGCAGGCCGTCGCCACCGAGGTGCTGCGCCTCGCTGACGCGACCGCCGAGCGCCTGCGCGAGCACGGGCTCGAGGGACGCACGGTCCAACTCAAGATCCGCTACGGCGATTTCACGACGATCACCCGCTCGCAGACGCTGGGCGCGGCGACGTCGTCGTCGCACGAGATCAGCCGTGTCGCGCGGCGCCTGCTCGCGGAGATCGACGTCTCGCGGGGCATTCGGCTGGCCGGGGTGAGCGTCGCGAATCTCGCTCCGGCCGATGAGGTCCGCCAACTCAGCTTCGACGTCGTCGACGGCCCGAACCGGCGGAACGCGGACCGCGCCGTCGAGGCCGTGCGCGATCGGTTCGGGCCGTCCGCGATCGCATCGGCAGCGTTGCTCGGTGACGACGGGATCGAGGTACGTCGTCGCGGCGACCAGCAATGGGGGCGTTCCGACGAGCGGCGTTGAAGGTCGCGGCAGACTGTGCGAGACTGGACGGCGTCCCGACGAGCTTCCGTTCGGAGACGGAGGGTTTCGATGCCACTTTCCGAAGACGAACAGCGGATCCTCGATCAGATCGCCGCGGACTTCCAGGAGCGGGATCCCGAACTCGCCGGTGAGCTCGAGAACGCAACCGTCTGGCGGCACGCGTGGGGACAGATGAAATGGGCGGCTGCGCTGTTCGTGCTCGGCGTCGCGATCCTCGTCGCGGCGCTGGCGACCGCATCGAGCTTCTTCCTCGCATTCGGCGGTTTCCTGGTGATGCTGGTCGCGTCGTTGTGGTTCGAGCGCAATGTCGGGCGCCTCGGCCGCGCCGGGTGGAACCACTACCGGTCGCGAGGCGGCAGCGCGGGTCTTCGTGATTACCTCAGCGGCCGTCAGGACCGTCTGCGGGACCGTTTCCGCGCCGACGAGTAGGCACGGCCGCGGCCGGTCGCCACGTCGCTTCGAGGCACCCGCGGGTCGAACCAACCGATGAGCCGTGAACGCCGACTGCGGTGATCGAGCGCGAACCGACGGACCGACGCGGCCAGGTCGCGGGCCTCCTCGACGTCGTCGTCGGTGATCCCGTCAGCGTTCCACGCCGCGGCCCCGGCGAGTTCCGCGAGACGTGGGACGTCGGGATGCTGGACCCCCTCGGTCTCGAGTTCTCCGATCCGTGCCGCGATGCGACGGCCGAGGTCGCGGTCGGTGTCGACAAGCCGCCTCCGGATCCCCAGCGGTGCCCACGCGGCGAGCGCATCTGCCCACACGACCCGTAGACGTCGCGCCGGGGTGTCCGCAGAGCGCTGCCGGCGACGTCGCCACACCAGACGCATCAGGGGTCCTAGCCCGACGATCACCAGGACCCCGACGGCGGCGACCGCAGGCAACCAGGGCCGACGGGGTGTGCGGGTGTGGTCGACGGTGACGGTCGCCTGCGGCGGGTTGCCCGGCGACACGATCGTCGTCGGGGACGCGGGCTGCGTCGTCGAGGGTCCGGCTGCGCCGGGCCGTGTCGTCGGCGTCATCGCCGGCGCCGTCGTTCCCGGCGGGACGGTGGCGGTCGCCGAGGTCGGCGCGTAGTCGCCAGCGATCGGGTTGCTCTTTCCCGGAGTGGGTTCGAAGGGCAACCAGCCGAGGCCCTCGAAGTACACCTCGGGCCAGGCATGTGCATCGCCACCGGTCACGTCCCATGTCGTCGTCGAGCCCGCGCCGGAATCGGGTCGTCCTTCGGTGAATCCGACCGCGATCCGGGTGGGGAGTCCGATCGATCGGGCGAGGGCTCCGAACGTCCCGGCGTACTGTTCGCAGAAGCCGCGCCGCGAACTCAGGAACGCCCGGATCGCGTCGATGCTCTCGCCCTTCGAGGTCGGCGCCACATCGGTGCTGTAGACGAATCCGTTGGTCGGGTCACGGAAGTAGTTCTGGAGCGCGAGGGCCTTCTGGTACGGCGTCGTCGCGTCGGCGACGATCGTGTCGGCGATCGGCGCGAGCTCGGCGCGAACCGTGGCCGGGAGTTCGGTGAAATGGTGTTGCAGGTCCGCCGGGACCGGTCCGGTCGCCGCGGCCAGGTCCTGGGCACCGACATGGGGGATCTCGGCGACGGTCGTGTAGGTGAGTCCGGCGACGTCGCCGCCGGCGCCGGACGCGAGCAACGTCGAGAACGTCCGGTCCCAGAGAAACGTGACGGACTTGCCGGCGGCGTTGTAGGGATGCGACACCGAGGTCGTGCGATAGGGCGCCGGCGCCCACCGCCCGCCGAGCCCGGTGATCCTGAACGTGGCCGTGATCTGCCGGTAGTCCGGGTCGGCTCGGTCGTCGCGTGCCAGATAGCCGCCAGCCTCGGGGAGCGAGCCCGTCGGCGGTGTCCACCGGGTTCCGTCGAACGCATCCAGCGCCATGAGTCGCCAGTAGGCGGGTCGGTCGGCAGTGACGCGGAACATCTCGGTGTTCGAGTGGTCGACCAGCGTCGAGGCGATGTCGACGAGCGGGCTCACGACCGTGATCGTGGGCTTGTTCCGAACTCGGATCACGCCGGGCGAGGCGAGCGCGGGCACCGTCGCCGCTGCCGTCAGCCCGACGACGAGCGAGACGGCCGCGATCACGGCACCACGGGCGATCGGGCGCCACGATGCGCCGACCCGACCGTGGGTGGTCGGATCGGCGGGCCCGACGTTGCGGCGGACGAGGACGTGGAGCGCGACCGTGCCGCCGTACAACGCGGCACAGGCCCAGCGGTGTGACGGGCCTGCGAGCGCGGTGACGATCACGAAGACCGTCGCCGACGGTGCGATCGCCTCGCCGGGAGCGTCGTAGCTGAACGTCAATCGATCCGCGGCCCAGGCGACGATCCACATGCCGATCCCGATCACGAACAACAGGCCCGGGTCGGGTGCGACGGGCGCCGCACGCGACCGGAGAACCTCGACGGCCGCGTCGAGGTCGTGGGTGATCGCACGGACGGTGGAGGTCGTCGGGACGCCGAACGTCGTCGCGGACGCGTGGGTGATCCAGGTCGTCACCAGCGCGCCGCCGACAAGCATCACGGGCACGGACCACCACCAGCGGGCGCGTCGGGTCGCCGCTGCCGTGACATGAGCCGCAGCGGTGATGGCGAGCACGGGTACGAGAAAAGCGGGCGAGTCGAAGACGCGCACGAACCCGACGACCGTGGCGAAACTCACCAGTGCCAGGGTCACCGTCGCCGGCGTCGCCTTCGCGTCCGACCGTCGACCACGCGCGTCGCGATCCTCGTCGGACCGATGTGACGTCGCGCTCACCGGACGCCTGCGTGGCGACGCGTCGTGGTCGTCCGACGTCGTCCGATCTCGGAGTTCCAGACGGTCGCGAAGTCGTCGACTGCGCCGATGTGGAGGACGGGCACCGGACCGCGCCCCGCGCCGGTGGGTCGCGCGGGTTCCGGCTCCAGCGGGTCGAACGCGACGATGAACGGGGCAACCACGCCGATCGACGATTCGCCCCTCGGCGACCCGGCGCCCGCGGCGGTCGTGACCAGGATCGACGGCTCGTGCGCTCGGACCGGCGCAAAGGCCGCGCCGCGGTCGGTGTCGATCATCGCGAGGACCCCGAGCATCGCGTCCAGGTGACGCGACCCGCTGCCTTCACCGGAATCGAATCCGGTCGTCGAACACAGACGCGCCGACTGCCCGGCTTCGATCGCGGCAGTGAGGATGCCGGCGGCGGCCGACACCGAACGCTCGAAGGTGACCGGGTCCTGGACCGTCGCACGTGTGTCGAGGACGACGGTACAGCCGGATCGTCGGGGCCGTTCGTCGCGCCGCACGATCAGCTCCTCGCGACGCGAGGTCGCGCGCCAGTGGACCTTGCGGAGGTCGTCGCCGTCCACGTACTCGCGCAACGACGCGAACTCCGAGCCCGAGATCGCCGGCGTCGGGACACTCGCTCGCGTGTCGGCATCGATCTCGAGTGTCGACGCGATGAGCGAGTCGATCTTGGGCAACACGGTGATC
>JAFDWI010000163.1 GCA_018268545.1 Actinomycetota bacterium | reverse complement strand
TACAACCGCCCGCTCACGTGTTCGAGAATGTCGACCCCGCCGAATTCCAGGCGCAACGCGCGGACGGCGTCGACGGCGAGCGACGCCAACGTTTCGGAGATGTCCAGGTCGTAGTCGTCGGGATCCTGGGACCCGAACGTGCGAAAATCGCCGCCCGCGGTGACGTTCCGGTACGCCGTGACCGCACGATCACCGACCACGATCACCCGTAGGTGTGTCGCGTCGGGGATGTAGGCGCTCACCGACGGTGCCGTACCTTTGGCCAGACCGTAGTCGATGATCGAATACAACGCGGGTGACGAATCCGCGCGCAACACGCCGATCCCGCCCTCGCCGCCGTGGAACTTCACGACCACCGGATACCCGCCGCACTGTTCGACGAGTGTGTCGAGGACCGCGCGGTCCGAGGTCGTCGCCGCGAACGTCCGCGGCACCGTCAACCCAAGGCGGATCCACAACTCGACCGGTGCCTGCATCGCCACGAACGGCCCGTCCGGGTCGGCGTGAAAGGTTGCGACGCCCCGATGCCAGAGTTTGCGCTCCATCCGCATCGCAGCGATCGAAACCGCCGGGCGGTACAGCAGATCGCCAGTTTCTGGAATCTCCGGGACCTCATCTCTCGTGTCGACGTGGATGAACTCGACATCGCGCGCTGCATGCCGCACGAAGCAGGTCGATCGTGGTCGTGGGCACGCCGTCGTCGATGCAGTGGAACTTCATCGCTGCTCGCTGATCGATGCATCCAGGTGTGCGTGCAGTGGCCTGGCCGACATTGTTGCTGGAAGGTACACGAAGCTGGTGAGGGTGATCTTCTCGCCAGCGATGATCGGCTCTCCCGCGTGCAGGGTTGCGGGTTCCGGCGAAGCGTCGGGTCGATGGTTGATCCACAGCACGAGCTCGCGGTCACGGGGTTCGACCGTCAGCCCGCCGTCGGATGATCCGGCGTCCGGGAACGACGTCCCGCCGCCGGACGCGGCTGTGCGTAACACGACCATCGCGGTGACGAGCAGGTCGACGTTGGAGATGCGGTAGTTGTCGACGTGGGGGGATGGCCCTCGCCGGACCGATAACGGCGGAACCGCAGGCTTCGTTCGGTGTGCCAGGGCATACCGATCAGCGCGGCGATCCGGCGTTGCACCTGGGCCACGACCGGGTTGGTGTCGGTGAGCAACTCGACGCTGAATCCCGTCGAATCGTGCTTGGTGACCAGGTCGCGCGGCTCGCGCTCGACCTCGGCTCCCAGCGCGATGATCGTCGAGGCCTCGTAGGTACTCACGAACCGTTCCAGGCGGAACAGCGCGGGCGACGACGCGACGCGGGTCATGCGTCGATGCAGCGATCGAACCGAAGGGTCGGCTCGTGGAAGCAGGAGCTCCGATGCCACGCGCAGGTCAGACGACGAAGTTGACCATGCGACCCGGCACCGCGATGACCCGCTTGGTCTCGACGCCGTCGAGGAGTGCCGCGACCTTGGCGTCCGCTCGGGCGGCGGCCTCGAGCGCCACCGGGTCGGTATCGGGCGCGACGGTGATGTGCCCTCGGACCTTCCCGTTGACCTGCACCGGGATCTCGATCGTCTCGGCGACAAGCAGTGACTCGTCGGCCACCGGGAAGTCCTCCCACGCCAACGACGAGTCGTGGCCGAGACGTTCCCAGAGCTCCTCGGCGATGTGCGGTGCGAGTGGTGCGAGCAACAGCACCATCGGTTCGATGGCATCCCGGGGGATGCCGGCATCGACCGCGGAGACGAGATGGTTGTTGTACTCGGTGATCCGGGCGACCACCGTGTTGAAACGCAATGACGTGAACCCGTCGCGGGCCGCCACGATCGTGCGGTGCAACGCTCGGAGTGTCTCGTCGTCGACGGCGTCGTCGGTGACCGTCACCGCACCGGTGGACTCGTCGATCACGTTGCGCCAGATGCGCTGCAGCAGCCGGTGCACGCCGATCACGTCGCGGGTGTTCCACGGGCGGCTCTGGTCGAAGGGGCCGGTGAACATCTCGTAGAGCCGCAGCGTGTCGGCGCCGTAGGCCTCGTACATCTCGTCGGGGGTCACCGAGTTCTTCAGCGACTTGCCCATCTTCCCGTACTCGCGCTTCACCGGTTCGCCATTGAACGTGTACGTGCCGTCGGGCTGTTCGACGACGTCGGACGCGGGCACGTAGAAGCCCCGGTCGTCGGTGTACGCGTACGCCTGCACGTAGCCCTGGTTGAACAGACGGTGGAACGGTTCGACCGACGACACGTGGCCGAGGTCGAACAGGACCTTGTGCCAGAAACGGGCGTACAGCAGGTGCAACACGGCATGCTCCACGCCGCCGACGTACAGGTCCACGCCGCCGGATTCTCCTGGCCCGGAAGGTCCCATCCAGTACGCCTCGATCTCCGGGTCGACGAACACCGTCTCGTTCGTCGGATCGAGGTAGCGCAGTTCGTACCAGCACGACCCTGCCCACTGGGGCATCGTGTTCGTCTCGCGGCGGTACGCCCTCGGCCCGTCGCCGAGATCGAGGGTCACGTGTACCCAATCTTCCGCACGCGCCAGTGGTGGTTCGGGAAGCGCGTCGGGATCCTCGGACACCCGTGGCGTGAAGTCATCGACCTCGGGGAGCAGCACCGGCAACTGATCGGCGGGAATCGGATGTGGGAGGTCGTCGTCGTCCCAGACGATGGGGAACGGTTCACCCCAGTACCGCTGGCGCGAAAACAGCCAATCCCGCAACTTGTAGGTCACCGTCGCCCGTCCGACGCCCTCGACACCGAGCCACGCGGTGATCGTCGTCTTCGCCTCCGGCACGGCGAGCCCGTCGAGGGAGATGTCGTCGTTGGCCGACGCGACGGCGACGCCGTCGCCCGTGAACGCACCGGGCCAGCGTTGGATCGCGGCGCCGTCCTCCAGGCCCTGCTCGGCGAACCACGAGGCCGGTGGATGGACGACCTCGGTGATCCCGAGGCCGAACGCCTTCGCGAACGCGAAGTCGCGGTCGTCGTGTGCGGGAACGGCCATGATCGCGCCGGTTCCGTACCCGGTCAGCACGTAGTCGGCGATGAAGACGGGTACGGGGTCACCGTTGACCGGATTGATCGCGAACGATCCGGTGAACACGCCGGTCTTGGTGTCGGATTCGGCCTGACGGTCCCGATCGGAACGTCGGGCCGCCAGGGTTCGGTACGCGTCGACCGCCGTCGCAGGATCGGATGCCCCGCCGGTCCACTCGTCGGGCGTTCCCTCCGGCCACGCGTCGGCCGTCCACGCGTCCACGAGTTCGTGCTCGGGTGCGAGCACCACGTACGTGGCCCCGAACAGCGTGTCGGGTCGGGTGGTGAACACCTCGACGTCCGGGGCGCCGCTGTCGGAGGCGAACGTCACCGTCGCTCCGGTGGAACGTCCGATCCAGTTGCGCTGCATCAGCTTGATCGGTTCGGGCCAGTCGAGCAGGTCGAGGTCGGCGAGCAGCCGTTCGGCGTACGCGGTGATCCGCAACATCCATTGACGCAGCGGACGGCGTTCGACGGGGAAGTTCCCGCGCTCGGAACGGCCTTCCGCGTTCACTTCTTCGTTGGCGAGTACCGTCCCCAGTCCGGCACACCAGTTCACCGGTGCCTCGGACACGAACGCGAGCCGGTGTGCGTCGATCACACGCCGCCGGGCCACGGCGTCGAGGTCCGACCAGGCGATGCCCGGCTCGATCGTGCCGGCGTCGGGCTCACGGTCACCGTTGTCGAGTTCGGCGATCAATACGTCGATGGGGCGTGCCCGGCCGACCGCGGCGTCGAAGTACGAGTCGAACAACTGGAGGAAGATCCATTGGGTCCACCGGTAGTAGCCGGTGTCGGTGGTTGCGAGTACCCGACGGCGATCATGGCCGAGACCGAGGCGCTCGAGTTGTCGCGCCATGTTCGCGATGTTCGCATCCGTTGTGGCACGCGGGTGCCGACCGGTTTCGATCGCGTACTGCTCGGCGGGCAGACCGAACGCGTCGTAGCCCATCGTGTGCAACACGTTGTGGCCGGTCATGCGCATGAAGCGTGCGTAGACGTCGGTGCCGATGTACCCCAACGGGTGCCCCACATGGAGCCCCGAGCCGCTGGGGTACGGGAACATGTCGAGCGCGAAGAACCGCGTCCGATCGGCCATCCGGTCGAACCCCTGCGACAGGGCTCCCTTGGGGTTCGGGGCGTCGAAGGTTCCCTTGTCGGCCCAGTGACGTTGCCATTTCGCTTCGATGGCGCCGGCGAGCGCAGCCGAGTACCGATGGGCAGGGATGTCGGACTCCGTCGTCTCGCTCGAGGGTTCGGCCATGGGTTTCACGGTAGTTGCCGCCCGGTGGCGAGCCCGGACTCGCCGACCCCGCCGTTCGGTTCTGTGACGCATGTCTCGTATCGGTGCGTAACGTTCGGCCCCGGACCGTAGTCTGAACCCCCGATGCCGAATCTCGTGACACGACTCCAGCAAGCCGCCACCTCGACCGATCGGGGCGTGACGTTCGTCTGCGAAGACCCGAACGTCCGCATGACCTGGGCGGAGGTGCACGACCAGGCGAAGCGGGTCGCCATGGCCCTGCAGGCCAACGGGGTCGGCGTCGGGGATCATGTGGCATTGCTCGGTCCGACCAGCCGCAACCTCGTCATCACGATCCGTGCCGTGTGGCTCGCGGGCGCGACGGTCGTCGTGCTGCCGTTGCCCATGCGGATGAGTTCGGTCGAAGCGTTCGTCGCACAGACCCGTCGGCGGGTGCTCGACGCCGACACCAAACTGCTCGTGATCGACGAGCAACTCGCACCGTTCGTCGACGTACAACCGGGCGATCCCCGGCGGATCGACTTCGACACACTGATCGCCGACGCAGCCGACGGCTGGGAGCCGCCGTCCGAGGACCCGGACCGACTCGCGATCCTGCAGTACACGAGTGGATCGACCTCTGATCCCAAGGGCGTGATGCTGCCCGAACGCACCCTTCTCGCGAACCTCGACGCGCTGACCACCGCCGGCAAGCTCGATCAGGAAGGACCGGACGTGTTCGTGTCGTGGCTGCCGCTCTATCACGACATGGGTCTGGTCGGGATCCTCACCACGGCGATGGCGTTCGGCAACGAACTCGTTCTCGCAGCCCCACAGGATTTCATGGCGTCGCCGTCACGTTGGGTGCAGTGGATGTCCGACTTCGGCGGCACGCTCACGGCGGCACCCAACTTCGCCTATGTGCTCGCGGCGCGCGCGATGGAACGGCTCGACGATCTTGACCTTTCGCCGCTGCGTCTCGCGATCAACGGTGCCGAGCCCGTCGACACGGCGGCCGTCGCACGATTCGTCTCGGCCGGCGAACGTCATGGGCTGCGGCCCGAATGCGTGTTCCCCGCCTTCGGCATGGCCGAGGTCGGGATCGCCGCGACGTTCGGAGATCCGCTCACCGGGTTGCAGACCGACACGGTCGACCAGCGCGTGCTCGAGACCGAACGCTACGCAGCCCCCGTCGAGGCGGGCAGCGAAGGGTCGCGGTCGTTCGCCCGACTCGGGAGGCCGGTGCCCGGGCTCGAGGCGCGCATCGCGGATCCGGAAACGAACCTGGAGATGGGGGCGCGCGAGGTCGGCGAGTTGCAGCTCCGAGGCACATCGGTCACGCCGGGCTACTACCACCGCGAGGATGTCACCGCCGAGCGGTTCGTCGACGGGTGGCTTCGAACCGGCGACCTCGCCTATCGCGTCGCCGATGAGATCGTGGTGTGTGGCCGGATCAAGGACCTGATCATCGTCGCGGGACGGAACGTGTTTCCCGAGGACGTCGAGGTCGCGGTGGCTCAGGTTGAACAGGTGCGCGCGGGCAACGTCATCGCGTTCGGATGCGAAACCGGACCGCGACCGGGTCTGGTGGTCGTCGCCGAAACCCGGTCCGATGCTGCGGACGGACTCCGTCACGAAGTGGCGCGAGCGGTCAAGGAAACCGTCGGGATCGCCGCGCGCGAAATCGTCTTCGTTCCGGCGGGAACGCTTCCGAAGACCTCGTCGGGGAAGCTGCAACGGTCGCTGTGCCGTGACCGCTACCTGGCCGATGCCTATCGGGTGGAGACCGGCGCGCCCTGACGGCGCCGCACTGCACGCCGACCGACACCTGCGGTCACCGAAGCGTCAATTCCCGCTCGAACCCGATCCTGACCCGCTCGAACCCGATCCGGAGTTGTCGAGCTGGACGTGGCAGGTGTCCTTCGCGTACTTGTCGAGCTTGTCCGATGCGGCCTTGAGCTTGGTCTGGTCGATTTCCTTGGACAGCTTGGCGGAGTCGGCGGGGTTGTTCAGGTCGACACTCGACATCTTGTCGAGCGCGTCCGAGATGACCTGGACCGACGGCTTGATGTCCGCCGGCGCGCTCGATTCGAGTTCGCCGAACGCCGACTTCAGCTTTTTCTGTCCGTCCTTGGTCGACATGCTCGCCAACGTCATGGACTTGTCGGAGGACAGCCGCTTCAAGGTCGAACAGAACGAGTCCGCGGAACTTCCCTTGCTGCCACACGCGATGCTGCCGAAGCCGAGTGCGACGGTGAGGGCAACCGGGGCGACGATCCGCTTGGAGAGCGACTTGGTGCTGTTCATTTTCATCCCGCTGTTCGTTCGAGGTTCGGACCTCGATGATCATACGCGATCGAGGCGACCGGTGTGGACCGGACGATGTGGCATCGCCACGGCGTCGGCGGGTATCCGGGGCCGCCCGGGATGGACGAGGGCTCGCTCCGTGGAACCCGGTCGGTCAGTTGCTGGTGGAGTTGGTGCCCGGGAGGTTCATGATCCCGCAGGTGTCCGCTGCGTACGAGCCAACCTTCGCCAATGCGCCCTTGAGCTCCGATTTCCCGAGTTCGTCGGAGAGTTTCTGCGCGTCGGCCTTGTTCGTCAGGTCCGTGTTCGAGATCTTGTCGACGGCGTCGGTGATGGTCTGGACCGACGGTTTGAGGGAGGCAGGAACGCTCGATTCGAGGGCGGCCAACTGCACTTTCGCCTTCGCCTGCACATCCTTCTTCGTGAGGTTGAGCAGGTTGAACAGGTTACCGTCCGATATCTTCAGCAACACCGGGCACGCCGGGCTGTCCGCCGCGCTGCCGCTCTTGGCCGAGGAGGTGCTGCCCGAGCTGCTGCAAGCGAGTCCGCTCACGCCGAGTGCGGTCGCGAGGATCACGGGAGCGGCGATGCGCTTGATGAAGATCGTGGCGTCGGTCATGGCGGTCCCAATCGTCGGTCGGCGTACGAAGCCGTGAGTCTAGGCATCGCTGGGCGAGAAGCGTTGCGATGGCCCGAACTCATCCAGGGGTGCCGCCAGGGGGTTGATCGCGCAGAAAGCGTTCGAGTTCGGCGGCCAGTTCGTCGCCTGAGGGGAGATCGTCGGGAGACGGGGTCGAGTCGGCCTGCAACTCCAGTGCGTGCACCATCGCGGCGTGTTCGTCGTTGCCGCGGACGAGTTCGTCGATGCGCTCCCGGGTGACATCGGATTCGGCGGGAAGCTCACCGGTCGACAACGACAGGCCGGTCAGCTTGGCGACGGTCTCGATCAACGCGAGGCTCGCCGCCGGATACGCCATCGCGGCGGTGTAGTGCGGAACCTGGGCCCATGCACCGACCGACGGGATCCCGACGCTGTTGGCGTGTTGCTCGATCGCCGCTTGAACCCCCGCGGGAACCTCCAGGGACCCGCGCAGGAACCCGAATCGGGTCGCGAGTTCCTCGGTCGACGCCGTGCAGGACATCTGCACGGGTCGCGTGTGGGGCACCGGCGCGGGGTAGGCACCCAGCCCGACCACCATCCGCACGCCGAGTTCCAGCGCCAGATCGACGACCGAATCGGTGAACGAACGCCACAGATGGTCCGGCTCGGCGCCCACGAGCAGCAACACGCCGTTCCCTTCGATGTCGGTGCCCGCTCGCAACTCGAGGGTCGGCCACCGCAAGTCGCTGATCAACCCGTCGGACAGCACCATCGTGGGGCGCCGGGCCCGGTGGTCCAACAACCGGTCGGTGTCGAAGGTCGCGACGAGCGAGGTCTCGTGTGCGCCCAACAACGTCGCCACGGCACCGCCCGCGCCGAGACCGGCGTCGATCCAGCCGTCCAGCCCGAGGATCAACGGGGGGTCCACGAAGCCGGGGTCGTGTTCGAACACGTACAGTTCGCTCATCGTCCGGACCGTTCCACTGCGTCCGTCGCCGCACGAACGAGGTTCTCGATCTGGGCGCCGAACAGTTCGGCGAGCGCCGCGGCATCCCTGTCGCCCATCTGTCCGTCGGCATAACGCGTGGCCACACCGGCGAGGATGCACGCCAGCTTCCAGTACCCGAGTGCAACGAAGTAGTCGACGTCGTCGATCCGTCGACCCGACGATGCGGCATAGCGTTCGGTGATCTCCGCTCGACCCGGGAAGCCCGCGGCCGTGGTCGGCGCCTCGGGAAGTGCCGAGAATCCGTCCGAAGCCTCCGACCAGTACACGAGGAGCAGCCCGATGTCGGCGAGCGGGTCGCCGAGCGTGCACAGCTCCCAATCGAGCACGGCAGCCAACTCGCCGGTCTCGGTCACGATGCAGTTGTCGAGTCGATAGTCGCCGTGGACGATCGTCGATTCGTGCTGCTCGGGAACGTTCGCGGCGAGACGGCCGTGCACCTCGTCGATCCCCGTGACGTGCGTGTACGCGGATCGTTCCCATTGGCCGTGCCACCGCTTGAGCTGGCGGTCGACGTAGTGGTCACGTCGGCCGAGGTCGGCGAGGCCGACCTGTGCGGGGTCGACACGGTGGATCGCCGCGAGGACGTCAGCGAGCCCGAGCGCCGAGTGGCGTCGCGCATCCGAGTCAAGTCGTTCTGCGGCCTTGCGGTCACGGAGCACCAGGCCCGGCACGTGTTGCATCACGAAGAACGGTGCGCCGTTCACGTGGACGTCGTCGCACAACCCGACCAACGGGGGAACCGGCACATCGGTGTCGGCGAGCGCTGCGATGATCCGGTGTTCGCGTCCCATGTCGTGCGCCGTGGCCAGCACGTGGCCGAGTGGCGGTCGGCGAAGCACCCAATGGCCGCCGGCCGCGTCGGTGACGTCGAAGGTGAGGTTCGATCGGCCGCCGCTGATGAGTGAGAACTCGAGTGGGCCCTCCACCGGGACGCGATCGGTCATCCACCCGGTGATTGCCGCCGCGTCGATACCGGCGGGGCTTCTCGGCTCGGTCACGGCTCCAACGCTACCCATCGCGGGGAGGTGGGGCGCGCCCGGGCTCGGCGTTGCGGGCATCCTGGCCGGTTGCGACGGCCGTGCCACGGCGACCGGATCCGCGGATAGCGTGATCGGCGTGACGATCGACGTGACGGACGCGACTTTCCAGACCGACGTGGTGGATCGGTCGAAGACGACCCCGGTGGTCATCGACCTCTGGGCGCCGTGGTGCGGACCGTGTCGCCAACTCGGGCCGATCCTCGAGGACGAGGTGGCCCGCACCGGTGGCGATGTGGTGCTCGTGAAGGTCGACGTGGACGAGAACCCGGCGATCTCGCGTGCCTTCAAGGTGCAGTCGATCCCGGCGGTGTACGCGATGGTCGACGGCAAGGTCGTCGACGCGTTCCTGGGCGCACGGTCCCCCGCGGAGGTGGCCGCGTTCGTCGACAAGCTGCGTCCCGACGAAGCAGCCCGTGAAGTCGTGGCACTGCTCGCGTCGGGCGACGAAAAATCGCTTCGTCGAGTGCTCGAAATCGCTCCCGATCACGTCGACGCGACGTTGGCGTTGGCCGAACTCCTCGTGGGCGACGGTCGGAGCGAGGAGGCGCTCGAATGGCTGGCGCGCATTCCCGAGACGGCCGAAGTCCGTCGAATCGCCGCGCTGGCCCGCGTCGGACCCGACGAGGCCGCCGCCGATGATGTCGCCGAGCGGCTCGAGACCCTGCTGGCGACCGTCGCGACCGACGATTCGGCGCGGCGGGAATACCTGGACGTGCTCGAGCTGTTGGGACCACAAGATCCGCGGACCGCCGAATTTCGCAAGCGGCTCACCGCAGCGCTCTTCTGAGTATCGCCGCTCCCTCGCGAGCGGCCCTGTCGAGGTTCACGTCGACCGGGTAGCCATCTGGTCGACACGCGCCTCCGGGGTACCGTCGATTCGACGCGCCCCAGGGATGCCGACCGATGCAGAGGAGGCGGGCATGGAACCCGCAGGCACAAGCGATGACGATCCGGTCCGCACCGACGCGGGCGGGGTGCCCCGCCCGTTGCCGCCACCGCCCACGCTCGCGGACCTGGCTGCGGTGTTCCGAGAGCGGCTGCTGTTGCGTCATCCGCGGTTCGATGCGACCCGTGTCGTCCTCGTGGTCGCGTGCGTGGCCGCGACATCCGGCATGTTCTGGGCGCTCCACACCCGCCCGTCCGGGGGAGGCCGTCCGGCGAACGTCGCGGTGGTGGGGTCGACGGTGCCGCCGACCTCGGTCGTCGCGACCACGTCGTCGTTGCCTGCGACGATCGTCGTGGACGTTGCCGGCGCGGTCGTACGGCCCGGCCCGGTCGAGGTGCCGCGAGGGGCTCGCGTCGCCACGGTGCTCGACGCCGTGGGCGGTGTGACCGGCGAAGCGGACCTCGAACGCGTGGATCGTGCGGCAACCCTCGGCGACGGCCAGCGTGTCTATGTGCCTCGTCGGGGCCAGTCCGAGATCCCCGTCGTCGTGGGGCCTGCGGGATCGGGAACTGCGACGGCATCGGGTGACCCGGGTGCCGCGGCGACGCCGCCGGTGGCGTCCGCAGGCCCGATCAACATCAACACCGCCGACGAGGCCGCGCTCGACGGCCTACCGGGCGTCGGCCCGGCGACCGCCCGGGCGATCGTCGAACATCGACGAACCAAGGGCCCCTTCCGGAGCGTGGATCAACTCCTGGAGGTCAAGGGGATCGGTCCGGCCAAACTCGCCGACCTCCGACCGCATGTGACGGTGTGACCGTGCGGGATCCGACACCCGAGAGCGAACCTTCAGGTGCGGCATGCTCCCCGGACACCCCTTGCGCGGACGAACCCGTCCCGGTGCGAGCCTTCGACGACCGGTCCGCCGTCGCGCTGGCGATCGCGGCGGCGATCGGCGCCGCGATCGCGTTCCCCGGTGTCGCACTGATCGGTGGTCTCACCGTGACGATCGCGTGGGCGCTACGCCGTCCACGGGTCATGATCGTGGGTGTTGCGTTGCTCACGTCGGGTTTGGCCGCGCGGGCGACCGCGGGCCTCGTGGTCGAACCGGGGGCGTGGTCGGGAATGGTCACCGTCATCGGCGTCGGCACGACCGCCGACGGCGAGACCCACGCGGAGGTCCGTGGCGCGAACCACCACTTCGATCTCCGTGTTCCCCGCGGGTCGCAGCGGCTCGTCGCCGCGGCGCAGCCCGGCGACCGGCTCGTCGTGTCGGGACGGGTCCATCCACTGGATCCGGCGCGGTCGCGCCGGCGGGGCAGCCACGTCGCGGCGCGGTTGACCGCGACACACGTTTCCCGGGGGAGCGGGCCGCGATGGTGGTGGCGCACCGCCGGAGGGGTGCGCCGCTCCGTGCACGGCCTCGGTCGTCCGCTGCCCGATTCACAACGGGCGTTGTTCGACGGCTTCGTCCTCGGTGACGCATCTCGTCAGAGCGAACTGCAACGGGCGGACTTCCGGTCGTCGGGTTTGACCCACCTGCTCGTCGCGTCGGGCGAGAACATCGCGTTCGTGCTGATGCTGGCCGCTCCGCTCACCTCGCGGATCGGCCTTCGCTCGCGGTGGGTCGTCACCGTCGGCGCGTGTGCGATGTACGCGCTGGTGACCGGGTTGGAACCCTCGGTTCTGCGAGCGGCGACGATGGCCGTCGTCGCGGCGACGGCCATCGGTGTCGGCCGTCCGGTCCGACCGTGGCGATCGCTGGCGTACGCGGCCACCGCACTCATGGTGCTCGATCCGTTCCTCGTGCATTCGATGGCGTTCGGGCTCTCGGTGGGAGCGTCGGCGGGGATCATCGCGCTTGCCCACCCGCTGGGCGACGTCATCGGGGGACCGGCGTGGTTCGGTCGTCCCCTGGGGGTCACGATCGCGGCCCAGATCGGCGTGACGCCGTTCCTGCTCGGCCTGCCCGGCGGGATGCCCATCGCATCGATTCCGGCGAACCTGCTCGCTGCGGTCCCTGCCGGCCTCGTGATGGTGGCAGGCATCCCCGCACTGCTCGTCGTCGCGACCGGTTTGCCGGGATCCGCGGTCCTCCTGTGGGTCCCCGAGGTGCTCCTCGGGTGGGTCGATCTCGTTGCGCGCCGAACCGCGGCACTTCCGCTGGGTGACTTCGGCCTGTGGGCGGTCGTGGTCGCGAGCGTCGGGGTCGTGGTGTCGATCGTGGCGACGCGTCGCGGTCGAGTCACCTTTCGCCGCATCGGCCTGGCCGTTGCGCTTGCCGGCGTCGCTGCGCCGGCGGCATTCGGGGTCGGATCGGGGACGCGCGGCCCGGCCGGCGGGGGACCCTACGTCGTTCGTGATTCCGGGTCGGTTGCGGTGGTGCTGACCG
>JAFDWI010000162.1 GCA_018268545.1 Actinomycetota bacterium | reverse complement strand
TGTTCGGCTCCGGCCTTGGTCTCGTGGTCGCCGCCCGCGTCACCGGCCTCGTTGGCGAGGATGTGGCCGTTGCCGGCATCGACGGTCACTTCGACGACACCCTTGGAGGTCGTGATCTCGACCTTGTAGACGAGGTTGCCGTCTTCGCTGCCGATCTCGGCCGGTGCAGCCTTGCCGGGGACGGCCTGGACCGCGTACATCTGGGCTTGGCCGGAAGTGATCTTCGCGAGGTGACCGAGCGTCGCCTGTTCTTCGGCATCGGTCATCTCACGTTGCTCGACCGACGCGGGGACTTGGATCGAGCTCGCGTAGCCGTGGTCGGCCTGGTCCTGGCGGCCGTCGTTGGTCTCGTGGTCGGTGTGGTTGCCCGACTCGTGGTGGCCTGTCGCGTTCGGCGCGGGTGCCGAAGTGGCAGGCGGGTTCGATGCCTGACGGCTCGAGGTGACCGCGCTTGCGATGCCGGCGGATCCTCCGAAGATTCCGAGGGCGGCGAGTGCACTGATGCCGATTCTCCGGGTTCGATTCATGGGCATGGGATTGTCCTTCCAACGGGAATGCTCCGGCGGTTGCCGGGAGCGATGCCGACGATGCCCGAGGCCCCCTGAGACGATCCTGAACAGTGCTGAATGCATGTTCAGGTCGCGTGGATTCGTATCGATCGAACGGGCGTCATGTTCTCTTCGGCGAGGTGCGCTCGGGGTTTCGGGGGAACGCGGGGACGTCGACGGTCCGGGAGCCAGAATCGGGGTATGACAATGGTCTGGATCGACGGTCACCTCATCGAAGCGGGTGCAGCGCGCATCCCGGCGGTGTCGCCGGGCGTGCAGGTCGGCCGGGGCGTGTTCGAGTCGCTGACCGTCGTGCGAGGCGTGGCGTTCGCGTTGACGCGGCACCTTCGCAGGCTCGCCGACTCCGCCGCGATCGTCGGCCTCGACGTGCCCGTCGGTGATGACGTGTTGCGCGAGGCGGCCGCCTCGGTGATCGCCGCCGAGCAGGATGCGACCAAGGTCCGGATCACGGTCTCGGCGATCGACGAGGCTCCCGGGGCGGTCGTCGTGGTGAACGCGGTCGCCCAACCACCGTGGCCCGAGATCGCTCGGCTGGTGGTGTCGCCGTATGTGCGGAACGAACGCGGCCCGGCGATCGGTGCCAAGACCACGTCCTACGGCGACAACGTGCTCGTCCGTGAGGCGGCGCTGCGCGCCGGGGCGGACGAGGCGGTGCTGTGTGACACCCGCGGCAACCTGAGTGAGGGGACCGCCTCGAACCTGTTCGTCGTGGTCGACGACGAGGTGTGCACCCCCGCCCTCTCGAATGGATGCCTCGCGGGTGTCACCCGCGCGTTGCTGTGCGAGATCGTTCCGGTGCGGGTCCGTGACGACCTGCGCGTCGACGACCTGCGCCGGGCCTCCGAGGTCTTCGTCACGTCGTCGACCCGCGGCGTGCATCCGGTCGTGAGCGTCGACGGCTTCGCGGTGGCGCAGTGCCCCGGGCCGCATACCCTGGCGGCCGGCCGCGCCTTCATGGCGCTCGTCGATGCCGACCTCGATCCGTGATGTGCGCGATGACTCGTGGGCTACGACGACCGTGCCCGACGCCCGCTAGCATCGTGGGGTCTCGTCGGGCGGTCGCCCGTCGGGGAGAGGTGCCGGAGTCCGGCTGAACGGGCCTCCCTGCTAAGGAGGTGACGGGGTCAAACCCGTCCGGGGGTTCGAATCCCACCCTCTCCGCTCGTACGATTCCCGGTGTTTCTGGCCAGGTCAGAAGCGCCGGGAATCTCTTGGTTCTGCTCACGATTCGTGTTTCGGCACTTCTGGGCGTTCGTTGCCATGTCGGGACCGTAACTGTTTGGGTCACTGCCCATTTTCGCCACATCCGTGACCAGCACACCCGCACCCGAACCGGCGGGCGAATCGGTACGGCTTCGGGTACGGTTGGTGCCATGTCCGACGTGGTGACCACCGGCGAAGCCCGGGCGAACCTGCATCGGGTCGCCGGTGGGGCACAATGTCGTGATGGCCGAGCATCGTAAGAAGAAGTGGTCCGAGCTGTCGCCCGCCGGCAAGTTCGGTGTGGTCGGGGCACTGGCCGCCCACGTCGTCCTCGTCGGACTCGCGCACCGTGACCTGTCCCACCGCCCTGCCGACGAGATCCGCGGCCCCAAGTGGGTCTGGCGGATGGCGACGGCGGCGAACTCGACGATGGTCGGCGCGTACTTCCTGTTCGCGCGACGATCCGCCACGCACCGGTAACGAGTCGGCCGTCTGGCTGTCTGCCCGACCGCCTGGCCAACGCCGAGACGATCCGTTCATCGGGGCGGCGCACGAACGGCCGCGTCGCGGGTACGGTTCGTCGTCATGACAACCAACGCCGAAGCCGCTTTCGAGAAGTTCCAGGCCGCCGTGGGTCTGCCCGAGGGAACCGGTGATTTCTTCGAGGTCGACCAGTCCCAGATCGATGCATTCGCCGAGGTGACCCACGACCATCAGTTCATCCACGTCGACCCGAAGATGGCGGCGGAGCTGTCGCCGTGGGGTGTGACGATCGCGCACGGTTTCCTGACCCTGTCGATGCTGACGCACCTGTCCGGGTCGATTCCCCAGGACATGTCGCGGTTCAACGGTCTGATGATGGGCATCAACTACGGGTTCGACCGGGTGCGGTTCATCAACCCCGTGAAGGTGAACAGTCGGATCCGCGCGACGTCGACGCTCAAGTCGGTCGAGTTGAAGGATCCGAACACCCTTCAGGTGACGCGGACCATGACCGTCGAGATCGAGGGCGATGCAAAACCCGCGTGTGTCGCCGACTGGATCACCCGGCTCAGTTTCTCCTGAGCGCCGGCGAGTTTCACGGATCGGTCCAGTCACTCGGGGTGCTCCCGACCGGCGGCGGCGATCGCCGGTAGTGTGCTGCCAAGGCGAACCCACGACCATCTCGTGGAGTCTGCGCCGAAGTGATCGACGAGGAGACACCCGTGCCTGCACCGAACCGAACCCTGCCACCGATTCCGTACGACTGTCTTGCTGCGGTGCCCGGTTTCACCGTCACGAGCACCGACGTGACCGACGGGGGAGCGATCGACAAGCGGTTCATCGCGGACGCGAGCTTCGGCCTCGACGGCGAGAACATCTCGCCGAACCTGACCTGGACCGGGCATCCGGACGCCACCCGGAGCTTCGTCGTGACGTGCTTCGACCCCGACGCTCCGACCGGAAGCGGCTTCTGGCACTGGGTTCTCATCGACATTCCGGGGCACGTGACCGAACTCGTCACGGGCGCTGCGTCGGGCGATTGCTCCGGACTGCCGACGGGGGCGTTCCATGTCGGCAACGACACGACCAGCACCTGCTGGACCGGGCCGTTCCCCCCTGCGGGTCACGGTCCGCACCGGTACGTGTTCGCCGTGCATGCCCTGTCGGTAGAATCGCTCGGTCTCGATGCGACCGCTCGGCCCGCAGTCGTCGGCTTCACGATGGCCGACGTGACGCTCGCCCGTGCCGTGTTGACCGCCACCTACGAAGTCCCCGGCTGAACCACGGCGCCGGAGATCACCGATGGGACACGATCACGACCACAGCCACGTCGACCTCGGAGCGGGTCGACGCAATCTGGGTCGCCTCGTGTTCGTCACCGTCATCATCGCGTTGTTCTGTGTGGTCGAGGTCGTCACCGCGTACACGACGAATTCGCTGGCGATGCTGTCCGACGCCGGTCACATGCTCACCGACCTCGTCGGGTTGACGATGGCGATCGCGGCGATCACGCTCGCGGACCGTCATGCACGTCGCGGCGAGACCGGGAGCCACACCTACGGGTTGTACCGCCTCGAGATCGTCGCGGCATTCTGCAATGCGCTGTTGCTGTTCGCGGTCGCGTTGTACGTGCTCGTCGAAGCGATCCGTCGGTTGAGCTCCAAACCGGAGATCCTCACCACGCCGATGCTCGTCGTCGCGGTCGCCGGGTTGGTCGTCAACATCGGTGCGTTCTTCATCCTGCGTGACGGGAGATCCGAGAGCCTCAACGTCGAAGGCGCCGCGCTCGAGGTGCTGGCGGACCTCGTGTCGTCCATCGGGGTGATCATCGCCGCCGTGGTGCTGAAGGTGTTCGGGTGGACATGGGCGGATGCGGTGATCGGTGTCGGGATCGGCGTGTGGATCCTGCCGCGGGCCACCCGACTCGGTGGTCGCGCGTTGCGGATCCTCCTGCAATCGGCGCCACGGGGCGTCGACCCGGATCGATTGCGGTCCGAACTCGCCGGGTTGCCCGGGGTGATCGACGTGCACGACCTGCACGTCTGGACGCTGACGTCGGGTATGGACACCGCGACGGTGCACCTGATGGTCGACCCGTCCAGTGACACCCATGCCGTACTCGACCAGGCTCGCGAACTGCTCAAGACCCGCTACGAGATCGGCCATGCCACCTTGCAGGTCGAACCCGCCGACCACCAGGGCTGCGACGAAGTCGGCTGGTGAGCCCCGGCCCGCCGACCCCGGAGGGCCGATGAACCCGGACGGTAGACGGGCACGACAGCGAGGGCGCTACTTGGCGAGCGGGCTGTAGAACACCAGGTTGTTGCCCTGGTTGTCGTAGACCACCGCGCGGCGTTCGTGCTCGTCGTTGTAGGGGCCCTTGACGATCGCGCCGCCGTTCGCTTCGATCGCTGCGGCCGCAGCGTCGACATCGTCGGTCTTGATGCCCGGAACGACCTTGCCGGGTGCCGGGTGGTCGACCTTGGTCGCCAACGCAAGCGTGACCGAACCGCCGTCGAGCGCGGCGAAGTGCCCGCCGTCGCGGAACTTCAACGGCAAGCCGAGCGTCTCGTTGTAGAACGCGATCGACGCGTCCAGATCCTCGGTC
>JAFDWI010000161.1 GCA_018268545.1 Actinomycetota bacterium | reverse complement strand
GTCCAGAACCGCCACTGGTCCGGGGCCCAGTTCCCGCTACTCGTACGATCCCAGAACCCGACGGTCGTCGCACCGGACCTGACCCAGCAGTACTTATCGCTGCCGAATGCCGCCGCTGCGGGCGCGTCGACGTACGCCCCCGGCGGAACCGGGCCGGGCACATACTGCATCAGCGAGCTGTTGTTGCCCCCGAAGTAGTTCAGCGGACTTCCCAGCTGCAACGGCGTGTTGTACATCGCCGTTGCACAGCGCGTCATCTTGGTCGGGCTCGCGAAGACCATGCCGAAGAACTGTCGGACCTTGTTGTCGCTCACACACACCTGGAACGCATTGGCCGATTGGGTGCCGACCGACGTCGAGGTCGCGATGTTGCCCCCATTGGTGAACCCGTTCTTGGCGAGGACCGTGTTCGCGTCGGTCGTCGACTTCGAGAAGTTCGGCATCCACACGACACCGGCCAGGGCCGCTGCGTCCGCCGAGCGCTGCAGCTCCGTCGCACGGCTGTACCACGACGACACATCGACCGCCAACGCGGTGAACACCATGATCGGGATCAACAACAACCCGAACGTGACGAGGATGAACCCACGGTCACCATCGTCGTGCGCACGCGACCGATCCACCGATGTGCCACAGGGAATCGGCTCGACAGGTTGGTTTCGACGGGTCATGGTCAACTACCTCCGAACGCCGGCTCGAAGCGGAACACCGCGCGCCGCGCGATGGTCTGGTCCCCGATGCCGAACTTGGTCACACTCGGACGAGACAATCTGATGTAGACACCCAGGTAATCGAACGTGCCCGAGGTCAGACTCCGAGCTCGGCTCGCGGGACACCAGTTGTAATCGAGGTCAGTGCTGTCGCAGCCGTTGCCCGCACTGTTGATCCACGGTGTGTCGACACCCGGGTTCGCGACCACGTACTTGAGGGTTCCGGCCCCGTACACGTTGCAGCCCGACACGCCCGCCTTGGTCCCCGGTGAACTCGCCGATCCGGTGGTGTTCGTGATCGACAGGCAGCCGGCGGGCACCGCGCCGGCCGGATCGGTGGTGCTGTAGACGATGATCTGCCGCACGGCGTTCTGCTGGGCAGGGGTCAAGGACGACGCGATCGCCAACAGGACCGACCGGTCCGAAGTGCTGAACACCGGAGCGCTCGTCCCCACACGGGCCCCGTCGCGTGCTGCGGCGTTGACGTCGTTCGCCCACTTCCAGTCGAGCCCGTAGTCGACGATCCCCATGGCAACCACCAACAACAGGGGAACGATCAGCGCGAACTCGATGAACACCGCACCACGGTCACGACGCCGACGCGTCGCGGGCGCGGATCGGCCCGGGGTGTGGTTCTCGGTCTTCCGCCTGATCATTTGTCGTACCCCTGAGGTTCGATCGTTGCCACCACCTGTGAGGTGACCGTGACGGCACTGCCGAAGAACCCGGTGTAGTACCGGTGGCGGACCTGCACCCAGATCCCGACGTAGTCGCTCATGTTGCACGTCACGGGCTGCCCGACCGTCGGAGGGTTCGGACACGTGGGGTTGTTCGGGTTCTTGATGAGCACCCGTCTCGTACCGGGTGGCCACCCCTTGTCGAGCCGACTCGAATCGGGACAACCGAGCCCCGGGTTGTCCATGCCCGGAGATCCGTACCCGAAGTAACACTGCGCGTACGACGGGCTCATCGTCGCGGGCGAGTTGATCGAGTTCGGCGGATCGGTCGTCAGGGGCAACCTCGCCTTCGAGTACGCCCCGCCGGTCTGATTCGGGTTGAGGTAGAGGTTGCACAATGACGCCGCGTTGCACGTCGCCGGTGCGGAATCATTCGGGCCGGAGGCCTTCCAGATCTTGATCTGCAGGATGACGTCGTTGCTCGACACGAGCCCAGCGCCCTCGATGCTCATCCGCTTGAGGATCGCGCGGTCCGCCATCGGGTCGTTCCCCATGACCGTTGCCATCCGGGCGCCGGCTTTGGTCGCGGCGTTCGCGCCGGTCACCGCGCTGACATATCCGGAGAACTCGAAGATCCCGAACAACATCATCACGAAAACTGGCGTGACGAACGCTGCTTCGACTAGAGTCGCACCACGATCGTTCCGCCGCTTGATCCGCTCCCGCAACCTGGCGAGGGGGCCGGATCGGCGCGTGACGCGCATGAGCGGGTTATCGGTCACCGTGCCGCCTTTCTTTAGCCGCGGATTTCCGATCGGTCGATCAGCCTACCGGATCACGGGACCGATGTGTCGAAAAACACGCCATCGGGTCATGGATGGTCGAGGGTGGAGCACCGAATCCGCCTCGGTCGACCCTGCCCTGACACAGCGATGTCCCACCCCCTGGGTAGGGTCGCTTCCATGTCGTACCCGTTCCTCATCGCCACGCAGCCCGCCACCCCTCGGATCGATGACCACGAGCCGTCCGCCGTCGAAGCGGCGCACGGGCCCATCCCGGTCGGCCTCCGGAATCCCGCTGCGCCCCGTGCGGCCCGCGAGGCCGACGAGGACCGGATGCTCGCACCCGGGGCGACGCGGGCCATCGGTGCCGGCAACCGGGCGACGCCCGAGGCAGCCGACCCGTATCGCACCTGTTTCGAGCGAGACCGGGACCGGATCCAACATTCCCGGCCTTTCCGGCGGCTCGCGGGCAAGTGCCAGGTGTTCGTCGCACCCGACGACGACCACCTGCGGACCCGCCTCACCCACGCCATCGAGGTCGCCCAGGTCGCCGTCTCGATCGCCCGGCCCGTCGGGCTCAACGTCGCGCTGACCGAAGCCGCCGCGATCGGTCACGACTGCGGTCACGGCCCTGCGGGTCATGCGTCCGAAGGTGCGCTGTCGCCGTTCGTGGACGGTGGGTACCACCATGCGGTGTACGGCGCCGACGTCGTGCTCGCTCCCCTCAACCTGTGCGAAGAGACCCTCGACGCCATACGCAACCACTCGTGGAACCGCCCCGCACCGCGTACACCCGAAGGCGAGGTCGTCGCCTGGGCCGATCGAATCGCGTACGTGTGCCACGACTTCGAAGACGCGGTCGCAGCCGGGATCGTCTCGGTGAACGACCTCCCCCGGGCGGTGCGGTCGACCCTCGGCGACGACCGCAGATGCCAGCTCGGCAGGTTGATCACCACCATGATCGAAACCATCGCGGCGACCGGGACGGTCGCGATGCGCCGCGAAGAGGCCGAGGCGCTCGCCGTCTTCCGGAGTTTCAACTACGAGCGGATCTACCTACGCGCCGAGTCGGTCGCCCAGGCCGATCGCGCGGCACGGGTCATCACCGACCTGTGCACGTGGTTCATCGAACACCCCGAGCGGATGCACCACGAAGGCGGACATACTTCAG
>JAFDWI010000160.1 GCA_018268545.1 Actinomycetota bacterium | reverse complement strand
TCGCTGCGTACTACCGGACGCTGCGCGACACCTATGCGCCGCACAAACCGATCTGGGTCACCGAAACCGCCCAGGCCCAGTGCGGTGGCGACCCCTGGGCCTCGAAGTTCGTGGACGTCATCCGCTTCGTGGACACGCTCGGCACCCTGGCGACCGACGATGGCAACGTCGTGTTCCACAACACCCTCGTCGGAAGTGACTACGCGCTGCTGTCCGAGGACGGCTTCGTGACGCACCCGGACTACTGGGCGGCCGTCCTGTGGCATCGCCTCATGGGTCCCGAGGTCCTCACACCGCCGAAACCGGACCACGACAGCACGCTCCGCGTATTTGCCCAGTGCACGGCCGGAACCGGGGCGAAGGGCGTGACCTACGCGGTGCTCGACACCTCACCGACGAAGGCCGATCGCGTTCGGATCGGGTCGACCAGCGCCACGGTGTACCAGCTCACGGGGCAGGCACTCGACAGCCCCGAGATCGCACTGAACGGGACGACCCTGCGAGCCCACGCCGATGGAACCTTGCCGTCGCTCCCGGGCAGACAGGTCACCGGGTCGGTCCGGTTGCCCCCGGCCAGCGTCACCTTCGTCGTCGACCCGACCCCCGTGGCCGCCTGTCGCGGCTGACGATCAGCGCGCGACGCCGCGCCGACGCCGCGTGGCAACCAGGACGAGCCCCAGGGCCACCGCAACGACTCCCACCCGGATCGCGACGTCGAGCCGTGCGCCGGTCGACGGCAAGGTCGTACCGTGCACGCCCGAGCCACCGACACCGTCGACCGGGGCACCGCCTCTCGACGATCGCCCTGAGGTGACCGCCGGGCCCGGACCGGTGGACGCAACCGACGTCGTCGGTGCGGGAAGGGTCGACGAGATCGGCGGGACCGCCCTGAGGCTTCGGGTGCAGGCCTGCGACGCAGCACCGCTGTTCGAGGCATCACAGTTGAACGAAGCCCACTGGGGAGGCGTCCGGGACCCGGTCCGCCAGACCGACAGCACACCGTCGCGGCGCGCCTGGGCGACCATCAGGGTCCCGTTGCCGCTCCAGTCGCCGACGGCAGGGGTGCCGACCGACCAACCGCCGGTGAGCTTCGGCCAACGCGCCGGTGAGATTCCTTGTGCATCGAAGGCGGTGAGCGTGTTCACGCCGTTGCCCGAGATGACCTCGGCACGCCCGTCACCGTCGATGTCGGCAATGGACGGTTGGACGAAGAACGACATGTCGCTGACCGTTTGCGGGAACCCGGCGAGGACCGAGCCATCGGACCCGCGCCAGGCCATCACCTGGTCGTCCGCCGGAAGCTGGTGATCGGGCAGGTTGATGTCGAGCATCCGACTCAATCCGAGCGTCGGCACGGCCACGTCGACCGAACCTGCGCCCGACAGGTCACCGAGCGACGGACCCGAGAATGCGACGAGCGTCGCCGCGAGGTCCTCGGAGTTGCGGTGGGCGCCGAACTGTCCGGCGCGTGCGTTGCCGAGGCCTGCAGCCCAGATCAGCGGTACCCCGCCTTGCGACGTCGAGCCGTAGGCGGGCGTCCCGTCTGCGCCGTAGACCATCAACGGCCCGGTCGCGCTCGCTACCGCCACCTCCGGGCCCGGACGGGAGGGCACGATGTCACCGACCACCGCCGGCATGACGATGCCGTCACCGATCGTCGGGAGCGCTTCGGTCTGGATCATCGGCACCGCCACCGGCCACCCGGCCAGGTAGGCGCCCGCATCGGGGTTCGCGGAGCCGATCGGCCTCGACCGCGCGTTCGTCCCCTTCGACGAGATCGCGTACACGCGTGATGTGCCGGGCGACGCAGCGGACGCCAGGAGCCCGACCATGTCCGAACCGTCGCCGCCGATTCCCGGATCACCCCGGTATTCCTCCTGCGCCCCGATCACGATGTCTGGATGGCCGTCGCCATCGAGGTCGGCGAGCGTCGGCGTCGCGATCAGGGACCCACCCTCACGTGGGTTGCTCGCCGGGTCGAAGGTGACCCGGTGGCTCGTCGGGTCGACGGCGGTCGTCGTATCCGGGTCGACGACCAAAACCGGGAACCCGGCAACCGGTGTTCCGTCGGCGTGCCACGCATAGACGTGTCGATCCATCGCAGCGGCCACGATCTCGAGCGCGCCGTCGCCGTCGAGATCGCCGAGCGCGGGCGCACTCAGGAAGCCCGGCTGAGTCCGGTTGAACTCGTCCTGCGTCTCGGCCGAGTCACGTGACCAGGCCGGATTCGTGTGCATGGTCGCCAATCGCGTCCCGTTCGCAGACCAGACGTAGACACGACCATCGATGTCGGCGTCGACCACTTCGAGCCGACCATCGTGATAGAGGTCGCCCACGGCGGGCGCACCGAGAACGAAAGCGCCTGCGGGTGCCGGGATTCCCGCTCGCCGTCCGGTAGCCGAACCGGTGGGCCAGAATGGAGCGGGATCACCGGTCACCGGAAACCCGGCGAGCTCCGATCCATCGGGTTCGAACGCGTGGATCGTTCCATCGCTCGTTGCAACGAGCAGTTCCTCGACGCCATCTCCGTTCAGGTCGACGAATCGTTGCGACGAGCTTCCCGCGCCGGGCACCTTCCGGGGAAAGCCCGACATCAGGTCGGGGTCGTCATGGACGAAGACCTGCTTCTGCATCTCACCTTCGAGCCCGTCACTGGACCCGCCGCGTGCGTGGACCACGACTCGCAAGCGGACATCGAATCGGTCCTCGGCAGGTCGGTTCCCGGTCGTCGCATCGACCGGCGCCCCGCGCCCGCCGTCGGGCAGGGACGCGGCGACATCCGCAAGGTCGAGGTTCCCGAGCGTTCCGTCGACGGGCGCGGTGAGCCCGGCCCGAGATGCGACCGTGTGCCACGTATCGGATTCCGGGTATGCCGGGGGTTGCAAACCAGGAGCCCATTGGAGTTCGTAGTCGTATGAGGTTGCCTT
>JAFDWI010000015.1 GCA_018268545.1 Actinomycetota bacterium | reverse complement strand
CCTCCGATGCGGTCGATCGCCGGCGCGCACTCGGCGTCTCCGGCGAATCAGCCGCGGCCGCAGCGTATGAACGCGCCGGCTACCAGGTACTCGACCGGAATTGGCGATGTCGCGAAGGGGAGATCGACCTCGTGGTCGCACGAGCGGACCGGATCGTCTTCTGCGAGGTGAAGACGCGGACCTCGACGGCGTTCGGGTCGCCGGCGTCGGCGGTGACCCCGGTCAAACAGCGGCGCATCCGACGCCTTGCGCTGCGCTGGCTCGCCGAACACGACGAGCATCGCCGCGATCTCCGTTTCGACGTCGCCGCGGTGATCGACGGGCGGGTCGAGTTCATCACCGACGCGTTCTGAGCTCGTGATCAAACCTTCGAGTGTCGGGTTAGGGTTGCCCACCATGGCCGTCCACACAGCAGCGGCCGGTGCGGTCGCGACGGTGACGCTCGACAACCCGGCCCACAAGAACGCGATCACCGATCCGATGTGGGGAGAACTGGAAGTCGCGTTCCGTTCGATCGCCCGTGACGCATCGATCCGGGTGGTCGTCGTCACCGGATCGGGGTCGGAGTTCTGTTCGGGCGCGGATCTCACTCCGTCACGAACGGGCGTCGGCTCGGTGCACGCGACTCGGCGCATGGAACAGATCAATCAGGCGGCCCTCGCGTTGCACGAGTTGCCCCAACCCTCGATCGCGCGGGTCGACGGGGTCGCAGCCGGTGCCGGTGCGAACCTGGCATTGGGTTGTGACCTGGTGGTGGCGTCGGACCGGTCACGGTTCACCGAGATCTTCACGAAGAGGGGACTCTCGGTCGACTTCGGTGGATCCTGGTTGCTCCCGCGGCTGGTCGGTGTGCACAAGGCGATGGAGCTGTGTCTGCTCGCCGACATCGTCGACGCCGCCGAAGCCGAGCGGATCGGACTGGTGAACCGGGTCGTGCCGGCCGATCGACTCGACGACGCCGTCGCGACGTGGGTCGACCGGCTGTTGCAGTTGCCGCCGATCGCTGCGACATCGGTGAAGCGCCTGGTCCACGACGGTGCCGATTCGACGTTCGCCCGTGCGCTCGCCGCCGAGGGCATGGCCCAGGCGGTGAACTTCTCGACCAAGGACACCGCGGAGGCGATGGTGGCGTTCGTCGAGCGACGCGATCCGGAGTTCCGCGGGCGCTGAGCCCACGTGGCGTGCGTGGACCGTCCGGGACCGCCGGGCGTTGTCACACCCCACATCTATCGTGTGATCCCGGTGGGACTCGCGGCTCGGCCGCCCTCGTCGAAACCGTCGTCTGCTCCGTGCCTCGGAGCGGAGGAAAGCGAGGTTGCTCGTGTTCACCACCATTCATTCGGCAACGGTCCTCGGAGTCGAGGGCCAGAGCGTCACGGTCGAGGCACACGTCTCGTCCGGCCTCCCCGGGTTCTCCATCGTCGGCCTCCCGGACACGGCGTGTCGAGAGGCCCGCGACCGGGTACGCGCGGCACTGTTGTCGAGCGGGCTGCGTTGGCCAAAACAACGCATCACGGTCAATCTTGCGCCGTCGAGCGTCCGGAAGGTCGGATCGGGGCTCGACCTTGCGATCGCGCTCGCGCTGCTGGTCGCCGACGGACAACTCGGTGAGGATGTGCTCACCGGCCTCGGCGCGGTCGGCGAGCTCGGACTGGACGGGACGGTTCGACCCGTGGCCGGGATCGTTCCGGCGATCGACGCGATCGACGCCGCCGAGATCGTCGTGGCCCGAGAAGCTGCGCATCTCGCGGGTGTCGTCGGCCGCGGCCTCGTGCGGTCGGTGTCCACGTTGCGCGAGGCGGTCGAAGCTCTTGCGGGGGAGTCTCCGTGGCCACCGTTGCCGCCGGAGGGTGAACCCGAGGTTCCCTCGTTCGTCCCGGATCTCCGCGACGTGCGCGGCCAGTCGGCGGCCCGACGTGCGCTCGAGATCGCAGCGGCGGGAGGCCACCACCTCCTCATGGTCGGTCCGCCCGGTGCCGGAAAGACGATGTTGGCACGTCGGTTGCCCGGGTTGTTGCCGGCCCTCGATCCGGAGCAGTCCCTGACGGTGACCAAGGTGCATTCGGCCGCCGGGCTCGCCTTGCCGGGCAACGGACTCGTCAGGACTCCACCGTTCCGTGACCCGCACCATTCGACGACGATGGTCGCGCTGATCGGCGGTGGCGCTCCCACCTTGCGTCCCGGTGAGGTCTCGTGTGCGACCCACGGGGTGCTGTTCCTCGACGAGCTCGGCGAATTCTCGCCGCACGTGCTCGACGCACTCCGCCAACCGCTGGAGCAGGGTTCGATCCGGGTGTCACGCGCGGCCGCGACCGTGGTCCTCCCCGCACAGATGTTGCTCGTCGCAGCGATGAATCCGTGCCCGTGTGGCGAAGCGAACCGCCCCGGTCACTGTCGGTGCAGCGACCGCGATCGTGCGCGTTATCGTCGAAGATTGTCCGGACCGCTGCTCGACCGTTTCGACCTCCGCATCGACGTGATGCGCCCGGACACCGATCGACTCCTCGGCGGTTCGGCAGGGGAGTCGACCGCCGAGGTCGCGGCCCGGGTCGTCGAGGCGCGCCGGATCGCTGCGAGTCGCGGGGTCGTGTGCAACGCGGAGCTGTCGCATGGCGAGCTCGAGGCGGCGACACCGTTGGAGCGTGGTGCGAGGAACCTGCTCGACACCGCGCTGCGGGTCGGTTCGCTCACGGCGCGCGGGCTGACAAGGGTGCGTCGCCTGGCGCGCACGATCGCCGACCTCGAAGGAGCGACCGGCCCGCTCAACGCCGAGCATGTCGGTACGGCGCTCGCGCTCCGGTCGGATCCACTCGCTCGACAGGAGGCGGCATGAACGGCGAGGAAGCGGGTTACGCCACGGCGCTCGCTTCGCTACCGGGGGTTGGGCCATCGAGGTTACGCGTGCTGCTCGGCGCGGGTGAGCCCGGTCGTGTCTGGGATCGGATCAGGACCGGGGCCCTTCGTCGTGATGCCGATGTTGCCTGCGCCCTGGGTCGTCGAGCTCGGGAACTGACCGATTCGTGGCGCGACGCAGCACGCGAGATCGACCCCGCGCGTCTCGATGCCCACCGTCGCAGCTTGGGTCTGACGCTGCTCGCACCGGGTGATGCTGCCTTTCCCGAGGCGTTCCGCGACGACCCGGACCCGCCGTCTCTGGTCTGGGTCCGCGGTGATCTCGAGATCATGGCGACCCCCAAGGTGGCGATCGTGGGGACGCGCCGCTGCACCCGGTACGGCCACGATGTCGCGCGGCGCTTCGGGGCGGATCTGTCTGCCGCCGGGGTTTCCGTCGTGTCGGGCCTCGCACTCGGGGTCGACGCGGCGGCGCATGCCGGAGCCGCTTCGGTCGGTGACGGTGCGGCCCCGCCGATCGGTGTGGTCGGGACCGGTCTGGACGTGGTGTATCCCCGGCAGAACCGCGGATTGTGGGAGACCGTGGGTGAGCGTGGCCTGCTCATCAGCGAAGCGCCGCCGGGCGCGGGTGCGGAACCCTGGCGGTTCCCGGCACGGAATCGCCTGATCGCGGCGCTCGCCCTGGTCGTCGTCGTGGTGGAATCGACCGAACGGGGTGGTTCCCTCTACACCGTGGATGAAGCGATCCTCCGGAACGTCGAGGTGCGCGCCGTCCCGGGACCGATCCTCTCGCCGGCATCGGCAGGGACGAATCGTCTCATCGCCGACGGGGCGGCGCTCGCGTTGTCGGCGTCGGAAGTGCTCGAGTCGCTCGGCATCGGCCCGGTCGAGGCGCCCCACACCGGACAAGGCGCCGACGCGAAGGCGCCGCCGGCGAGTCCCGAGGAACGCGCGGTGCTCGACTCGTTGAGCGCGGGAGCGATGACCCTGGATGCTCTCGCCGACCACACGTCCATCCCACTCGGGCGACTCGGCGCCGTCCTCGTCGAACTCGAAGCCGGCGGCCGGGTCGTCCGATCCGGGGGGTGGTACGAGTCGGCCCGATAGTCTCGGCCGGATGGGGATCGACCGATGGGGTTTCGACGGGTTCATCGCGTCGCTCACGTCGCGGTCGCCGGCGACGGTCCGTGCCTATCGGGCCGACCTCGACGGGTTCGGCATCTGGTGCGACCGGGCGGGGATCGAGGGACCCGAATCGGTGGATCGAACCACACTCCGCCGGTATCTGGCGGCGCTCACGACCCGGGGCTACGCGCCGAGTTCGATCGCGCGCAAGACGACGACCCTTCGGCGTTATTTCGCCTGGCTCACAAGGCGCGGTCGTCTCGTCGAAGATCCGACGCTCGGCCTTGGCGCACCTCGGGGCCCGAAGCGCGTGCCCCACGTGCTGTCGGAGGTCGAGCTCGATCGGATGTTGCGCCCGGCACCGGGCGATTCCGGCGACGAGTTGCGTGACGCGATCGAGGTCCGCGACCGGTGCGCGATCGAGTTGCTCTACGGAAGTGGTCTGCGTGCCGCCGAGCTCTGCGCAATCGCGCTCGGCGACTTCGACGACGGGCGCCGCCGCCTGCTCGTGCACGGCAAGGGTTCGAAGGATCGCATGGTGCCGGTCACCGAGCCGGCCCGGGATGCCCTGGACGACTGGTGTGCGCGCCATCGCGCCGTGCTGTGCCGTCGTGTCGCGGTCGGCGAACCGCTGATCGGCGACGCCGCCACAGATGTTGTCTTTCTGAACCGCCGGGGCCGCCCGTTGACGCCGCGTGACCTTCGGCGGATCATCGATGCGAGAGCGCCTCGCCCGACCCACCCGCATGAACTGCGCCACACCTTCGCGACCCATCTGCTCGAGGGCGGGGCAGATCTCCGGGTCGTTCAGGAATTGCTCGGTCACGCTGACCTTTCGACGACCCAGGGGTACACTCATGTGACAAGAGACCACCTCAGGAGGGTTCTGGACAGCGCCCACCCCCGTGCATGAAGGCCCGTAGTCCTGTGACCGACGTTCAGCGAGACGAGATCGATGCGCTCTGGGAGCGCTACAAGGCCTCCGGGAAGCGCAACGTCCGTGATCAGCTGCTCCTGCAGTATTCGCCGCTCGTGAAATATGTGGCGGGCCGGGTTGCGGCCGGACTCCCGAACAACATCGACCGGTCCGATCTTGTGTCGAGCGGCATGTTCGGGTTGGTCGATGCGATCGAGAAATTCGATCCGTCCCGCGGGTTCCGGTTCGAGACCTACGCCATAAGCCGGATCCGTGGCGCGATCATGGACGAACTGCGCGCGCTCGACTGGGTGCCCCGCTCGGTCCGGAACAAGGCGCGACGGATCGAAGATGCGATCGCGGAACTCGAGGCCCGGAACCACCGGCCCCCGACCGACGTCGAACTCGCCGAGCACATGTCGATCTCGGTCGACCAGCTCCAGACCACGTTGAGCCAGATCTCGATGACCGGGGTGGCGGCGCTCGACGACCTCTTGTCGATCTCGGGTGGGTCCGGCGATGCCGTGACGCTCGGTGACACGATCGCGGATCGCTCCGACGGCCCCTCCGATGTGTTCGAGTCCGCCGAGATGAGTGACCGGCTCCGCACGGCGATCGCGGCGTTGCCGGAGCGGGAACGCCTGGTGCTCGGCCTGTACTACTTCGAGGGTCTCACGCTTGCGCAGATCGGCGAGGTGTTGGGCGTGACCGAAAGCCGTGTCTGCCAGATCCACACCAAGTCGGTCCTGCAGTTGCGGACCCGTCTGAGCGATCGCGAGCGGCTGCTTCCTGCGTGAGAGCGGCCCGTGGTCGCGCAGGGCCCGTGGTCCGACCGATCGGTGACAAGGTCTGAACGGTCGCCCGAGTGGGTACGACAAGGTTCATGCGTCGGCGCTTGTTCCCGGTTGTGGTGGCCCTTGTCTGCGGTGGGTGTCTGAACCACGGCGGCGCGGGCGCACCACGGGCCACCGGGGGAGCGGTGGTGGCGCCCGCGGGCGGGACCGCTCGTGACGTGCTGTGTGGAGTGCCGATCGACGCGCCCCTGCTCGACGGGTTCCGACCCCCCGCCGAGCGGTGGCTCCCCGGGAATCGAGGGTTGACGTTCGCGTCGACGCCGGGGACGGTGGTCCGCGCGGTCCGCGCCGGCGTCGTGACCTTCGCCGGGCGCATCGCTCATCAGGGGTACGTCACGACCCGGCTCGACGACGGACGCGATGTCACGTACTCCTACCTCGGTGAGATCGCCGTCCGGCCCGGTGATCGGGTCGAGACGGGTGCGGTGATCGCCGTGGCGGGAGACACCGCGTTCCACCTGGGCTACCGGTCGGGCACCGACTACCTGGACCCGGTGGCCCTGGTCTTCGATGCCTGTCACGCCCGGCACGCGGTCCTGGTCGAGCCGCCGCGTGCCGATCAGCCGTGATCGGCCCCGATGTCCGACATCGCCGGGTGGCGCACTACGCTTTCACGTCGGCCCGACGACCGTCTGGCCGCCACATCCGAGCTCGGGGAAACCCACGGTCGTCGCTGCCTCCTGGCACCGGCGCATCCTTCGAGCGATCGCCAACCGATGGGAGATCACCACATGACCGCAGTCGTCACGATGAAGCAGTTGCTCGAAGCGGGCGTCCATTTCGGGCACCAGACCCGCCGCTGGAACCCGAAGATGAAGCGGTTCATCCACGGTGAGCGCAACGGCATCTACATCATCGACCTGAACCAGACGCTCGGTCGGATCGAGACCGCCTACACGTTCGTCCGTGACCTCGTCGGTGACGGCGGGACCGTGCTGTTCGTCGGCACCAAGAAGCAGGTCCAGGATCCGGTCCAGTCGTTCGCCGAGAAGTGCGGGATGCCCTACATCAACCAGCGTTGGCTGGGTGGCATGCTCACGAACTTCGCGACGATGTCCAAGCGGATCGCGAAGATGCAGGAATACCGCCGGATGGCTGCTTCGGGCGAACTCGACCTGATGCCCAAGAAGGAAGCGCTGCTCATCGGACGTGAGCTGACCAAGCTCGAGCGCAACCTCGGTGGTATCGACCGGATGGAGAAGCTGCCCGACGCGGTGTTCATCCTGGACACCAAGACCGAGCACATCGCGGTCACCGAGGCCAACAAGCTGGGGATTCCGGTCATCGCGGTGGTCGACACGAACTGCGACCCCGACGAGATCACCTACGTGATCCCCGGCAACGACGACGCGATGCGTTCGGGATCGTTGCTTGCCCGGGTGATCGCCGATGCGGTGCTCGAAGGTCGGTTGATCGCGAGCCGCCGGGGCACCGCTGATGCGGTCGTGAGGCGCAGCGCCGAGGACGAAGCCCGAATCGCCGCCGAGCAGGCCGAAGCCCGCAACGCCGCTGCCCGTGCCCAAGCCGAGCGCGAGGCGCGCCTGGAAGCCGCCGGCGCCGAATCCACCGACGACGCAACCGACAAGGAGTGACACGAACCGTCATGGCCGATTTCACTGTCAAGGACATTCAGGCACTGCGCCAGGAGACCGGTGCGGGGATGATGGACGCCAAACGGGCGCTCACGGCCGCTGACGGCGACCCGGAAGCGGCTCGGAAATGGCTTCGTGAGCACGGTCTCGCGAAGGCCGCGACCCGCACCGATCGCGACAGCTCCGAAGGGGTCGCGACGGCCGCGGTCTCGGGCAACTCGGCCGCGCTCGTCGAGCTGAAGTGCGAAACCGACTTCGTCGCCAAATCGGACGCGTTTGCTCCGTTCGCCGACGAACTCGCCGCTGCGCTGTTGACCGACGGCGAGAGCGCGCTCGACGCGTTCTCGGATCGGGTCGACGATCTCGTGGTTCGTCTCAAGGAGAACATCTCGGTCGGTCGGACCGTGATCGTCCATGCCGCCGAGGGTGACATCCTCAGCACCTACGTGCATCGTCAGGACGGTCGCGGGGTGAATGCGGTCGTCGTCGAACTCGCCGGTGGTTCCGAGGAGTTGGCGCACGACATCGCCGTCCACGTCGCGTTCACCCGTCCGGTGGCAGCGACGCGGGATGCGGTGCCCGCCGAGGAGGTCGCCGCCGAGCGTGCCACGCTCGAGGGGATCAGCCGTGCCGAGGGCAAGCCCGAGGCGGCCCTTGAGAAGATCGTCGAGGGACGCCTGTCGGGTTGGTTCGCCGAGCGGGTACTCGTCGAGCAGAAGTTCGTCAAGGACGAGAAGCAGACCATCGCCAAGTTGCTCGAGGCAGCCGGTGCGACGTTGGTCCGGTTCGAACAGATCGTCGTGGGGAGCTGAGTGCCCGAGCCGAAGTGGCAGCGCGTCCTGTTGAAACTCTCCGGTGAGTCGTTCGCCGGGGAGCAGGGATTCGGGATCGACGGTGACATCGTCGGGCGTCTGGCCCGCCAGATCGTCGACGTGCGCCGTGACCTCGAGGTGGACATCGCCGTCGTGGTGGGCGGCGGCAACATCTGGCGTGGGATGACCGGTGAGGGCGCGGGCATGGACCGCGCCCAGGCCGACTACATGGGCATGTTGGCGACGGTCATCAACGCGCTCGCGTTGCAGGATCTGCTGGAGCGTCTCGATCAACCGACCCGGGTACAGTCCGCGATCGCCATGTCACAGGTCGCCGAGCCCTACATCCGTCGTCGGGCCCTCCGCCATCTGGAGAAGGGCCGTGTCGTGATCTGCGCCGGAGGTTCGGGGAATCCCTACTTCACGACCGACACCACCGCGGCGCTCCGGGCGGTCGAAATGGATGCGGACGTACTTCTCAAGGGCAGTCATTCCGGTGTGGACGGTGTCTACACCGATGATCCGCGTACGAACCCCGATGCCGAGAAGCTCGACCGGATCACGTACCTCGACGTGCTCAACCGGGGCCTCAAGGTGATGGATGCCACGTCGATCACGATGTGCATGGACAACCAGGTGCCGATCGTGGTGTTCGATCTGATGACCGATGGCAACGTCCGGTCCATCCTCGAGGGTCGGCCGCTCGGTACCCTGGTGTCATGAGTTCGGAACTGATCGAGGTCGTCACCACCGATGCGACCGACCGGATGGCCAAGGCGGTCGCCCACACTCGATCCGAGTTCGCGGGGGTGCGGACCGGCCGGGCCACCCCGGCGCTCATCGAGAAGCTCCCGGTCGAGTACTACGGGTCGGAAGTTCCCTTGCAGCAGCTTGCGTCGTTCTCGGTTCCCGAGGCCCGACAGCTGCTGGTGACCCCGTTCGACAAGGGGTCGATGGCGGCGGTCGAGCGTGCGATCCAGATGTCGGATCTGGGGCTCAACCCGTCCAATGACGGCGTGACGATCCGGCTCGTGTTTCCGCCGTTGACGGCCGAGCGTCGTGCCGAGTTGGTGAAGGTCGTGAAGTCGCTCGCCGAGGATGGCCGCGTGTCGGTGCGCAACGCCCGGCGGGCCGCCCGGCGCGATCTGGAGGAACTCGCGGACACCTCGGACGTCTCCGATGATGATCTGGCCAGAGCCAACAAGGATCTCGATAAGATCACGCACTCATACGAGTCGCAGATCTCTCAGGCACTGGCGCAGAAGGAACGCGAACTGCTCGAGGATTGACCGTAGTGATGACGTGCCCACCGATCCGTGTCCTCGAGGAGGTCCCGAATGGACGACCAGAGTGACCGCCACCATGGTTCGCCCCGCAATGAGCCGACCGAAGGCGTGCGAATCATCGGCGCCGAGGAGGCGGCGGAGGCCGTCGAGCGGGGCGATGTTGCCCCGCGACTCTCCGAGTCGGAGCCGCGTTACGGCGACCGCCCGAAGTCTGCGCACCCCGACGAGCGTCCATCGCTCAGGTTCCCCCTCGGCGTGGATTCGGATCCGGCGGATTTGATCCGTCCTCCGGTCCTTCCCCGGCGACTGCCCGGTGACGACCCGTCGCCGTCGGGTTCGGTCGAGCTGCCGCATTGGACGGATCCCCCGACGGGCGAGGTGCCGGCGGTGCTCGTCGGCGAGGAGGCCGACGACGATCTCGACGCATGGTCGTCGTTCGCGTCGTCGTCGCCGACGCGCTGGCGGGGTGCAGACGACAACTGGGACGACACGGGCGAATACGCCGCGACCCTTTCCGACGACGACCGCCTGGGTGCGTTGGACGAGAGTGGCGCGTCGAGTGACGACCTGTTCTCGTTCGACGACCTGGACGAGGTGGCGTCGCGTCGCACGGCTGCGGCGAGCGCGATACGCGCGCGGTCGATGCTCGACCACGAAGTGATCTTCGGCGGTGACGAGGACCCGACCCTCGAGGACTTCGGTGATGAACCGGTCTTCGACGATGATCGCGGCGATGCCGACCTCGGCGATGACGTCGGATCGGACGAAGTGGTCCGGAATCGTCGGCGTCCGTCGAGGCGTGCCGCGGGCGCGATGGCGCGTGGTGCCGATTCCGGCGACGGTGGGGGACGGGACGTGCCCACGGCGATTGCCGCGGGTGCGGGAATCGGCGTGGTCGCGCTCATCTGTTTCGCACTCGGGTCCGCCGTCGTGGCATTTCTGGTGACGGCGGTGGTCGCGGTTGCGGGCGTCGAGTACTTCGGCGCGGCTCAACGTGGTGGTCTGCGACCGGCGTCGTTGCTCGGGCTGGTGGCGGTCGTCGCGTTCCCGCTCGCGACGTATTGGCGTGGCGAACCGGCCGTACCACTCGTGCTCGGACTCGCGGTCATGTTCACGCTGTTGTGGTATCTGGTGGGTGCCGGCGGCGATGCGCCGGTGTTGGAGGGTGTCGGGTCGACGTTGCTCGGTGTGGCGTGGGTCGGGCTGCTCGGCTCGTTCGCGACGTTGCTGTTGCGTGGCCACGATGGCCGTTCGGTCCTGCTGGTCGTGATCCTCGCGACCGTCGCGTACGACGTCGGTGCGTTCTTCGTCGGGCGTTCCTTCGGGCGTCGGCCGTTGTCGGCGGCCAGCCCGAACAAGACCCTCGAAGGCGTCTTCGGTGGTGTCGCTGCTGCGGCGTTCGCTGCGATGGTGCTCGGTGGGTTCGGGATCGGTGTGCCGTTCCACGGGTTCGGTCACGGGCTCGTGGCCGGCATCGTGATCGGTGTCGCCGCGACGTTCGGCGATCTGTCCGAGTCGTTGATCAAGCGCGACCTCGGCGTCAAGGACATGGGCGCGATCATCCCTGGCCACGGCGGGATCCTCGACCGCATCGACGGTTTGCTGTTCGTCCTGCCCGCTGTCTACTACCTCGTCATCGGACTCCACTGGATGTGATCTCGGTTTCGGTGGCCGGGTCGACCGGCTCGATCGGCACCCAGACCCTCGATGTCGTGCTGGCGGACCCGGACCGGTTCCGGGTCCATGCGATCGGCGCGTCCGGCCGTTCACTCGATGCATTGGTCGACCAGGCACGCCGGGTTCGCCCGGCGGT
>JAFDWI010000159.1 GCA_018268545.1 Actinomycetota bacterium | reverse complement strand
TGGGCGACTACCTCGCGGGCCCGAGCCACGTGCTGCCCACGCACCGCACCGCGCGCCACGGACAGGTGCTCGGTGTGGGGGACTTCCTCAAGGAGATCCACATCGTCACCGCGGATGCGGACGCGTTCGCCGAGTTGGGCCCGACGCTCGCGACGCTCGCGACCGCCGAGGGGCTCGTGTGCCACGCCGAATCCGCGACCCGGCGCCTCGCGCGATGACCGGCGACGGGCGAACTGCCCCGATCGCGCCCCGCGACGATCTCGCGTTGCGTGAGGGGTATCACTCTCCCCAGGTCGATGTCGAGGTGCGGCTCAACACGAACGAGTCCCCCTTCGGGCCGCCGGCGGGTTTCATCGAGACGCTCGGGCGCGAACTGGCCGCCGTCGAATGGAACCGCTACCCGGACCGGTCCGCGAACGCGCTGCGGGCCGACATCGGTGCGCTGCACGGCGTCGATGCGAGCCAGGTGTTCGTCGCGAACGGGTCGAACGAGGTTCTCCAGACGGTGTTGCTGACCTACGGTGGTCCGGGTCGCTCGGCTGCGGTGTTCGAACCGACGTACGCGCTCCATTCGCATCTCGCGCGCATCACCGGCACGAGTGTCGTCACCGGCGAACGCGAAGCGGACTTCTCGCTCGAGGTGGACGCGGTGCGGGCCTTCGTCGACGATCACGACCCGAACATCGTCTTCCTGTGCTCGCCGAACAACCCGACGGGTCGCACCGAGTCGCGGGGTGTGGTCGAGGCGATGGCCGCCGACACGGGCCGGCTCACGATCGTCGACGAGGCATACGGGCAGTTCGCTGATCGTTCCGCGCTCGATCTGGTGAGCGATGACCGCCCCTTCGTCGTGTCGCGCACGTTTTCGAAGACGTGGGCGCTCGCCGGCGCGCGGCTGGGGTACCTGATCGCACCCGCGTGGCTGGTCACCGAGCTCTCGAAGGTCGTGTTGCCCTATCACCTCGATGCGGCGAAACAGATCGCGGGTCGCGTCGCATTGCGATTCGGCGACGAGATGGCTGCTCGGGTCGCGGCCCTGCGTGAGGAGCGGGGCCGACTGGTCGGGCGTCTGGCCGACCTGGATGTCGACGTGACGCCGTCGGATGCGAACTTCGTGCTGTTCCGACCTCGGCAGGTCGCAGCCGATGAGGTGTGGAGGCGCCTCGTCGAGGCATCGGTCCTGGTGCGCAACTGCGCGTCGTGGCCGCGTCTGGAAGGATGCCTACGGGTCACGGTCGGCACCGAGGCCGAGGACGACCGTTTCCTGGATGCACTCGAGGAGATCCTGCGCGCATGAACGCCGAGACCACGAACGCCCGCCGGGCAACCCGGACGCGTACCACCGCCGAGACCGACATCACCGTCGAGATCGATCTCGACGGGCCGACACATGTCGTCGAGGTGACCACGGGTCTGCCGTTCTTCGACCACATGCTCGACCAACTCGGACGTCACGGTGGGTTCGATCTGCGCGTCCACGCGCAGGGCGACATCGTCGTCGACGGCCACCACACCATCGAGGACACGGGCATCCTGCTCGGCGAGGCGTTCGCCGAGGCCCTGGGCGACAAGGTCGGCGTGCGGCGTTTCGCGTCGGGGTTGTTCCCGTTGGACGAGGCGTTGATCGAGGTCGCACTCGACCTTTCGGGCCGACCGTTCGTGGTGTACGACGTGCCCTTCGGTGAGGTCCTGCCCCTCGGCGATCCGCCGTTCAATCCCGAGATGGCCGGTCACTTCTGGACGTCGTTCGCGACCGCGGCCGGGATCACGTTGCACGTGCACCGGCGTGCCGGCGAGAACACCCACCACATCGTCGAGGCGACCTTCAAGGGTGTCGCCCGTTCGTTGCGCGATGCCGTCCGGGTCGAAGGGACCGATCTCCCCTCCACCAAAGGGGTCCTGTGAGCGGCGCCGTCAGGATCGCCGTGGTCGATTACGGCGTCGGCAACCTCCGCAGCGCCGAGAAGGCGTTCCAGCACGTCGGCGCCGATGCCCGCCTCACCGGTGACCCCGCGGAGATCGCCGCGGCCGACGGCATCGTCGTGCCGGGGGTCGGCGCGTTCGCGGGCAGCATGGAGGCGCTGCACCGTACGGGTCTGGCCGAGCCGGTTCGTTCGGCGGCGATCGAAGCACGGGACGGTTCCGGTGTGCCGGTCATGGGGATCTGCGTCGGGTTGCAGATGTTGTTCGAGGGTTCGAACGAGAACCCGGACACCCCGGGACTCGCGGTGCTCGACGGCAAGGTCGAGATGTTGGCCGGCGACGTGAAGTTGCCCCAGATGCAGTGGAACCGGCTGCTGGTCGATGTGCCCGGACACCCGCTGTTCGCGGGTCTGGGAAGCGAGCCGTGGTGTTATTTCGTGCACGGGTATGCCGCACCGGTCGGCGATGCGACCATCGCCCGATGTGACTACGGAACCTCGGTGTGCGCCGCGGTCGGTGTGAACCGGCTCGTCGCCACCCAGTTCCACCCGGAGAAGTCCGGCCGGACCGGGTTGGCGATCCTCGCGAACTTCGCGGCGATGTGTGCGGGTGACGAGCGGGCATGACCCTCACGCTGTTCCCGGCGATCGACCTACGCGACGGTCGTTGTGTGCGCCTCACCCAGGGCGATTTCGCCCGTGAGAAGACCTACGGTGACGACCCGGTCGCGCAGGCCGGTGTCTTCGCGGCGGCAGGTGCGGAGTGGTTGCATGTGGTCGATCTCGACGCGGCGCGCACGGGTCGTGCCCACAACCTCGATGTGATCGGCGCGATCTGTGCCGCGGTCGACGTCCCCGTCCAGTCCGGGGGCGGTGTCCGTGATCGGGCCAAGGCCGAGGCGTTGTTCGATGCCGGTGTCGCCCGTTTGGTGGTCGGGACGGCCGCCCTGGATGATCCCGGGTTCGTCGCGGAGCTGGCGGCCGCGCATCCCGGCGGGGTCGCCGTCGGCCTCGACGCTCGTGCGACGGTGGACGACACCGGCGCGACACGGTGGTCCGTGGCGGTTCGTGGCTGGGAGACCGACTCGGGCCGTGACCTGCTCGACATCGTCGGTGTGTTCGCCGAAGCGGGTGTGGCCGCGTTGATCGTCACCGAGATCGGACGTGACGGGACGATGGCGGGCCCGGATCGTGACGGCCTGTCCAAGGTGCTCGCCGCCACCGCGTCGGACGTGATCGCTTCGGGCGGGGTCGGGACCCTGGACGACATCCGGGCGCTCGTCGCGCTCGAATCGAACGGCCGTCGCCTTTCCGGTGCGATCATCGGCCGGGCGCTCTACGAGGAACGCTTCACCCTCGACCAGGCGCTCACGGCGGCGAGGGTCTGACACGGTCGGAGGAGCCAACGGTTTCCTCGCTTTGGCCACCGAGGTCGGTCGGCAGGCCGGGACACCGATTCCAGGTCCTGAGCAGCGGCACGTCGTGTTCGGTGCCGAGCACCGACAGCGACGCGGCGTCGAGCGCGAGATGCGAACCGAAGCGGCCGGATCGGCCGAGCCACCGCGATGCGAGCACGCGGAGCACATGGCCGTGTGCGACGAGCGCGACATCTCCGCCGCCGTCGACGTCGCCCTTGGTCCGTGCGAGCACCCGATCGACGCGCGCGGCGACCTGGTCGGCGGTCTCACCGCCGGGAGCATCATCGGCGAAGATCGTCCACCCGGGTCGGTCACGGTGGATCTCGTCGCTCGTGACGCCTTCGTAGTCGCCGTAGTTCCATTCGACCAGATCCGGGTCGATGATCGGCTCGGGGTCGACGAGTCCGGCGAGCCGCGCGGTCTGGATCGCCCGGGTCATCGGTGAGGTCCGAATCTGCGCGAACCGGATGGTCGCCAGTTCCGGGCCGAGCGCGGTCGCCTGCGCGCGCCCATGGTCGGTGAGCGCGATGTCGGTCGTGCCGGTGTGCCGGCCGTTCGAGCTCCACTCGGTCTCACCGTGGCGGATCAGGAAGATCCGACCCGTGTCTGCGGGGTGGTCGGCATCGGCCGTCGCGGGAAGCGTCATCGCACGATCATGGCCCATGCGCGCCCGCGGGCAGGGGTGGCGGTGCCGGATCCCCGATCGTCGCCCGGTGCTCCGGTCCGGGTAGCGTCGCCGGAATGCAGGCCGCCCGCGTGATTCCCTGTCTCGACGTCGACGCGGGGCGCGTCGTCAAAGGTGTGAACTTCGTGGGGTTGCGCGACGCCGGTGATCCTGTCGAACTGGCTGCCCGTTACGACGCGGAGGGTGCAGACGAACTCGTCTTCCTCGACATCACCGCCTCGTCGGACGCTCGCACGACCATGGTCGACGTCGCGACCCACGTTGCCGAAGCGGTCTTCATCCCCTTCACGGTCGGCGGCGGTATCCGCTCGGTCGACGACGCACGCCGGTTGTTGCGCGCCGGTGCCGACAAGGTGTCGGTCAACACCGCTGCCTTCGAGAACCCCGCGCTGGTCACCGAGATCGCCGAGGTGTTCGGCAGCCAGTGTGTCGTCGTCGCCATCGATGCCCGAGCAAGACCGGAGGGGACCGGTTGGGACGTCTACCTGCACGGTGGGCGTACCCCGACGGGCTGCGACGCCGTCGAATGGGCCCGCAAGGCCGTCGAAGCCGGTGCGGGCGAGATCCTGCTCACCTCGATGGACCGCGACGGAACCCGGGACGGCTTCGACCTGGACCTCACCCGGGCGGTCGCCGATGCCGTGTCGGTTCCGGTCATCGCATCGGGCGGCGTGGGCAGGCTCGACGACCTGGCCGACGGGGTCACCCGAGGTCACGCCGACGCGGTGCTGGCCGCATCGATCTTCCACTTCGCGGAGCACACGATCGCCGAAGCCAAGGCCTTCATGTCGGACCGTGGCGTGACCGTTCGCCCGGCCGAAGGTTGAACCCGTAGGCTTGACCGCCGTGACGGAGCCAGCCATGTCGATTCCGCTCGTCGAGGACGAACTCGGCCGGATCGTCTACAACGAAGCGGGGCTCGTCCCGGCCGTCATCCAGGAGCGCGGCACCGGCACGGTGCTGATGATGGCGTGGATGAACGACGAGACGTTGCGACGCAGTCTCGAGGAGGGTCGGACGGTGTTCTGGAGCCGTTCACGCTCCGAAGTGTGGCGCAAAGGCGACACCTCCGGTGAGTGTCAGTGGATCCGCGAGGCCTACTACGACTGCGACGGCGACACCCTGCTGTTCGTCGTCGACCAGGACGGCCAAGGGGCGTGCCACACCGGCAACCATTCGTGTTTCTACCGGCCCTTCGGTGGGTCTTTCGACCCCGAGGACTGACCTTCTGTGCCCGTCTCGCCCTCCCGGGACGAGTTCCGGTCACTCGCGCACGATCATCGCATCGTCCCGGTCTGGCGCGAGCTGCTCGCCGATCTGATCACCCCGGTCGCCGCCTTCGCGCGACTCTGCGGCGACGAGCCCGGGTTCCTGTTCGAATCGGTCGAACACGGCGAGCGATGGGGGCGATGGTCCTTCGTCGGCCGGCGCCCCCTCGCGACGTTGCGCAGCCGTGGAGACCGGGTCGATGTCGGGGGCAACGTCGACATCGTGATCCCGACCGATTCCGGGATCCTCGCCACGATCGAGGCGCTCACCGCGATCGTCGACACGCCCGAACTCGACGGGCTCCCGCCACTGCACAGCGGGCTGGTCGGCTTTCTGGGCTACGACGTCGTACGCGAGATCGAACGGCTCCACGAGGTTCCCGACGACGACCGGGCGCTGCCCGACGCGGTGCTCGATGTGATCGGAGAACTCGCCGCGTTCGACCACTTCCGTCAACGGGTCGTCCTGGTGGCGAATGCGTGGGTGCCTGGGGACGCGACCGACGCGGTCGTCGACGCTGCGTACGACGACGCGTGCCGTCGACTCGACCAGCTCGCCGCGGATGGCGCGAAGCCCCTGGATGAGCCGCTCACCGAACCCCCGGTCGCCGACGAGCCCGCGGCCGATGCCGTCGCCGAGACGGCGGCGCCGACGTTCGAGGCGGCAGTGGAGACGGCCAAGGAGCTCATCCGCGCCGGTGACATCTTCCAGGTCGTGTTGTCCCAACGTTTCGCGCTCGAGTTGGGCGCCGATCCTTTCGACGTCTACCGCGTCCTCCGCCAGATCAACCCGAGCCCGTACATGTTCTACGTGCGCGACCCCGAGGTGACGTTGATCGGGTCGTCACCCGAACCGTTGGTCACCGTCCGCGACGGTGTGGTCACCTCTCGGCCGATCGCGGGCACGCGCTTTCGCGGCCGGACCGACGCCGAGGATCGCCGGCTCGCCGCGGAACTTCGCGAGCATCCCAAGGAGATCGCCGAGCACGTCATGTTGGTCGACCTCGCGCGCAACGACGTCGGGCGGGTCGCCACGTTCGGTACGTGCACCGTGGACGAACTCATGACGCTGGAGCGGTACAGCCATGTGATGCATCTGACGTCCGAGGTCACCGGCGACCTGCGCACCGACACGAGCCTGGTGGACGTCCTGCGGGCGACGCTCCCAGCGGGGACGGTTTCGGGCGCGCCGAAGGTGCGCGCGATGGAGATCATCGACGAGCTCGAACCCGTCAAACGCGGTCCGTACGCCGGTGTCGTCGGCTACATCGATTTCGCCGGAACGCTCGACGTGGCGATCGCCATCCGAACGATGGTCGTCGACCCCGACGGGCGGGCATGGGTCCAGGCAGGCGCCGGCATCGTTGCTGACAGCGTGCCCGGCGACGAGAACCTCGAATGCCACAACAAGGCGCGGGCGTTGCTCGCCGCGGTCCCCGCTGCCCGTCGTATGACGGCCGCCCGACGCGGCTGAGGCGCTTTCAGGCGAGTCGCGTCGCGGCGTTCGTCGCGGCGATGGCGACGGTCCCACCACGGATGTCGCCGGCCATCCCGTTCGCCATCCGATTCATGACGTACGCGACCGACAGTTGCGAATCGAGGTCGATGACCGTGATCGAACCACCCCAGCCTCCCCAGAAGAACGAGCGAGGGTTCGGGCTGAGCGGGATCATGTCGGACATGAGCCCGAACCCCAGGCCGTAACGCATCGGCACGCCGAGCACCCGGTCGGTCGTGAAGGACCGCTCGGCGAGGATCGATTCGACGGTCTCCGGTGACATCAACCGGACTCCGTCGAGGGTGCCGCCACACGCCAGTGCGGCGTGCACCCGGGCCATCGATCGCGCGTTCCCGATCCCGCCGGCGGCCGGGATCTCCGCGGCCCGCCACGCGCGGGTGTTCGGCTCGCTTCCCCGGAGTGGGCAGCTCGTCACCGAGCGCACCGCGATGCTCGCCGCGCCCGCGTCGTCGAGTGCCGGCAGGTCCATCTTCTCCGGCGGTACCAGATCGGCGACCCGGCCGT
>JAFDWI010000158.1 GCA_018268545.1 Actinomycetota bacterium | reverse complement strand
CTGTGGTGGCGCCGTTTCACCGATCGGCGCGGGCGGAACGCTCTCGACGTCCGGCGTCACGGGCGCAACGGGCGCTACAGGTGGGACCGGCGGCGAGGATCGGGGGGCCTGCGCACCGCCGACACGTCCGTTCGGCGCACCCGGCGGGCGCTGCGCCCTCGGCGGCGCGCCGTTCGGCTCGGGGGGGCGCGCCGAGCCGGACATCCGGTTGGAGTCCACGAGGCGGCCCAACGACTTCATGTTGTACCGCTTGTGGGCCGCGAGCTGTTCCATCCGCTCGCTCCGGTCCTCTTCGTCATCTTCGGTCATCGGTCGTCTCACCTCCCCGATCTCCGACGTGGTGTCGCCGCCCGGCGATACCACGGCCTCCGGTTCCAGTCATGTGCTCCGATCCATCCATCGAGAAGTCCTCACTCCTCACCGGTACCGATCGGCCCGATGTTACCGACCGAAAGGCTTCGGGCCATGAGTCGCCGCGAACATCGACAGAAACGTGACGGAACGGAACCGATAAGCTCGAATCGACACCTACGAATCGGCAGGAGGACCTTGCGCATGAACGATCCGGGCAGCCCGTTCAGCGGAGGTGGCGCGGTTCGCCATCCGGCGAAGTTCGCCAAAGAGGGACTCACGTTCGACGACGTTCTGTTGCTGCCCGCCGAGTCGTCGGTCCTTCCCTCCGAGGTCGACACCGGGACGCGCCTCACCCCCGGGATCGAGCTGCGCCTGCCGATCGTTTCCGCGGCGATGGACACGGTCACCGAGTCACGCCTTGCGATCGCGATGGCACGGGCAGGAGGGATCGGGATCGTCCACCGCAACCTTTCGATCGCCGACCAGGCCGCCGAGGTCGACAAGGTCAAACGATCCCAGTCCGGCATGATCGTCGATCCGGTCACCCTCGGTCCGCACGTCCCGGTGTCCGATGCGCTGGACCTCATGGAGCACTACCACATCTCCGGTGTACCGATCACCGACGACGACGGCCGGCTCGCGGGGATCCTCACGAACCGCGACCTGCGTTTCGTCGAGGACGTCTCCCAACCCATCGAACGGGTCATGCGCAAGCCCCCGCTGGTCACCGCCTCTCCGGGAACGACGCTCGAAGAAGCAAAAGCGCTGTTCTGGGAGCACCGGATCGAGAAGCTCCCCGTGATCGACGGCGACGGCCGGCTGTGCGGGCTGATCACGGTGAAGGATCTCGAGAAGCGACGCCAGTACCCGGACTCGACCCACGACGACGGCGGGAGGTTGCGCTGCGGCGCGGCCGTGGGCACGGGCCCCGACACCTTCGATCGGGTCGACGCACTCATCGATGCCGGGGTCGACGTGCTGGTGATCGACACCTCGCACGGCCACAACCGTGGCGTACTCGACGTCGTCAAAGAGGTCAAGAGCCGCTACGACATCGAGGTCATCGCGGGCAACATCGCGACCGCGTCGGCCGCCGAAGCGCTCATCGGCGTGGGCGCGGACGCCGTCAAGGTCGGGGTCGGACCAGGTTCGATCTGCACGACCAGGATCGTGTCGGGGGTGGGCGTTCCCCAGCTCACGGCGATCTACGACGTCGCCGAGGTCGCCCACGCCCGAGGCGCGACGGTCATCGCGGACGGCGGTGCGCAGTTCTCCGGCGACGTCGCAAAGGCGATCGCGGCCGGCGCCGACACCGTCATGCTCGGCGGCATGCTCGCCGGGGTCGACGAGTCACCGGGCGAGGTCGTGCTGCACCAGGGCGAGCGCTACAAGGAGTACCGGGGCATGGGGTCGATGGGGGCGATGAAGGGTCGATCGTACTCCAAGGACCGCTACTTCCAGGGCGACATCAACGACGCCGACAAGCTCGTCCCCGAAGGGATCGAGGGTCGGGTCGCCTACAAGGGGCCGATCGCGAACGTGCTGTTCCAGGTCGCCGGCGGGTTACGGATCGCCATGGGCTACTGCGGGACCGAGACGATCTCCGACATGCAGGACCGGGCCCAATTCGTACGGATCACGGGCGCGTCGCTCCGCGAGAGCCATCCCCACGACGTGACGATCACCAAGGAAGCCCCCAACTACCACGACCGCTGAGGTTCGGATCACCCGACCAGCCTCGGGAAACCCGGGGCTGGGATCTGCACCCGAGACCACGTCCGAACCCCGGGTGCTCAGATGTGGCCGAGTTCGCCCCGTTTGACCGTGCCGGTCAGGAAACCCAGGAGCTGTCGCAGCATCGCGGCGGTCGCCCCCCAAACGGTGTCCTCGTCGAGGTCGAAGAAGAAGATCGGGTGTTCGATTCCACCCGGGAGCTGCCAGACCTCTGATCGGAAGACCTGTGGATCGAGCAGCCGCGCGAGGGGAACCCGGAGGATCTCGTCGACTTCCGTGGGGTTCGCTGTCAGCGATTTTGGTGGCGCCTCGAGAACCCCGACGAACGGCACGATCGCCGAACCGCTCGAAATCGTCGAGAGGTGATCGAGTTCGCCGACGAAATCGACGTGCTGGGTGAGCGCGATCTCCTCGAGGCTCTCACGTCTCGCGGTCTGCAGCAGCGACTCTCCGCGTTCCTGGCGCCCCCCCGGAAATGACACCTCGCCACTGTGGGATCGCAACTGCGCGGTCCGCCGGGTGAGGATCACCCACGCTTCGCCGCCCTGGTCGTACACCGCGGCGAGTACCGCTGCCCCGATACGGCCGGGCTCGGCGAACCGCGGTGTCTCCACGGGCGGGCCGACCGACGCAAGTGCTGCGCGCACGTCGTCGCTCGTGAATCGCATCTGTCGAGCGTCGAGGTCGAACCACGGCGCTCCGGGACCGACCACCGAACCCGGTGGCGTCGGGACCACCTGCCGCGTCCACGTCGGTCGCGGTGGGAACCCGGCGAATGTCCGGGTCACAGGTGGACGGTCCATCTCGACCCACCCTAGAGGGCGGGCGGGTCGGTCACGTCCGCCTCGCCCCACGATCGATCTTGGCCGGGCCCCGTTCGGACAGACATCGCGGTTCGCCGGTTCGGATCCGCCTATCGGCGCATCCTGTTACGGGGCCTGGGCACGGTCATCGGTGGGAGTTCGCCCGGCACCGGAGGTGCCGGGCGCGTGTTCAGGGAAAGCGCGTCTGGGCGTTGCTGTAGTACTCGTCGCTCGACGCGAGGAACACGGCGAGAGCGATGTCGCCCTGCACCGGCACGACGCCCGCCCAGTACGCCAGGCCGCCGGCGTCGGGCTGACGTTGCAGGAGCTTCAGGTACAGGTTCGTGACCCGGTTCCGGCACGATTCGGGGCTCTGGTAGAACTGGTAGGCCACATTCACCCGACCGATGATCCCGGCCTGACCAACCCAGTACGCCAGGCCATTTGCGTCAGGTTGACGTCCGAGCAGCTTCGGGTACAGGTCGCTGACCCACGAGGTGAGTGTGCCGCCCCCGATCCCGTTGAAGTACTCGTTCGACGCATAGAAGTTCGCAGCTACCTGCGCGACCGACAGGGCCCCGCTGGAGATCTGGCCACTCCAGTACGCCAGCCCACCGGCGTCGGCGGGCCGACCGAGCGTGTTGATGTAGAACTGGTTGACGATCGCGTTCACCCACGTGGGCGAGGTCGCGAAGGCCTGCAACCACGCGCCGCGGGCCGTGCTGCTGGGGTTCGGGCCCAACTGTGAGACCCCGGCGGTCACCTGCGACGGGCTCGGCAGATAGCCGAGGAAGTCGTTGTAGGCCGATTTCACGAACGACTGGACGGCGGTCGTCGACTGGGTCGTGGTCGCCGTCACCGGGTTCGAGGGCGTCCCCGGACCGTTCACATCGACCGGGGTCACGGTGAACGCGTACTGGGTCATCCCCATCAACCCGGTCCATGCATACGAGGTCGTCGCGCCGATGGTGATCGTCGTCGTCGGGGTGGCCGCATTCGGTGGCGAGTACATCGACACCTGGTAGTTCGTGATCGGGTTGATCGAATTCGCGGTCGCGGTCCATGCCAGGTCGACCTCGTTGCCGCCGACGCCGGTCACGCTGAGGTTCGTGATCGACGGTCGGGTCCCGTCGAAACCGAACGAGCGAACCGGTGACTGGGCCAACAACTGCTGGTTACCGTCGAAGGCGAGGACCGTCCAGTATTGCCGACCGGTCGCCGGCGGTTGGGAGAACGACCAGCCGGTCGAGATCGTTCCGACACTGATGTACGAGTTCGTCGTGGGCGTCGGGTTCGTACTCACGTAGATGACGTAGTAGACAGCGCCGGCGACCGGGCTCCACGAGAACGAGAGCCCGTTCGTGCTCGTGAACGAAGCGTTGTTCGCCGGCGACGTCAGGGACGGCGCGGACGGTTGCACCGTGAAGGTCCAGGGCACGGTCCATCCGCCGACCTGCCGCCCCGCATCGACGCTGCGGACCCGCCACGCATACGTCCCCGCCGGGAGCGAGGTGCCGCCGTTGAACGAGTTGTTGGCGCTCGGCGTCACCGCGGTGAGGTCGGTCGTCTGGTCGAACACGACGTTCACACTCGAGAAGTTGATGTCACCCGCCTTTGCAACCTGGACCT
>JAFDWI010000157.1 GCA_018268545.1 Actinomycetota bacterium | reverse complement strand
CGTGCCGCCGGGGCGGGTACTGCGGACCGAATGCGCCCAGGTCGCCTCACCGACCGTTTCCATGACCGCGTCGACCTTCTCGGGTAGCCGCGCGCCCGGTTCGAACGCGGCGTCCGCGCCGACCTCGAGGGCTCGGGCACGCTTGGATTCGCTGCGTGCCGTCGCCCACATCCGGTAACCCGCCGCGCGACCCAGCACGAGCAACGCGGACGCCACCCCGCCGCTCGCTCCCTGGACCAGGATCGTGCCGCCCGGTTCGACACCGGAGTTCGTGAACAGCATCCGATACGCGGTCAGCCACGCGGTGGGCAGGCACGCCGCCTCGGCGAAGCTCAACGAATCGGGTTTGGGAACGAGGTTCTGGCGTGGCACGCACACGTACTCGGCGAGCGTGCCGTCGTGCACCTCTGACAGCAGCGAACGCTTCGGGTCGAACGTTTCGTCACCGTGCCAGTCGGGGCTCGCGATCACCGAGTGCACCACGACCGCTTTGCCGTCCTCGTCGGTGCCGGCCGCGTCGCAGCCGAGCACCATCGGCAGTTGCTCGGCGCGTATCCCCACGCCTTGCAGGGTCCACAGATCATGGTGGTTCAACGAGGCCGCCTCGACGCGGACCTTCGCCCAGCCTTCGTCCGGCGTCGGCTCGGGGTGCTCGCCGACGGTCAGGCCGCCGAGCGGGTCGTCGGCATCGATCGATGTGGCAATGGCTGCGAGCACGGAACCTCCAGGTTCGGATCGTCGACGGGGGTCAGAGGTAGTCGGCCGGGTCGAACTCCGACAGTGGGACGACGCGCACCCGGGGGAGTCGGATGTCGAAGGACCCGGCGTCGCTCTCGAGGTCGACGATCTCGATCGAGGGAATGTCGCGCAGCTCGTGGCTGACGAGTTCGGGGAATCCCACGATCCCGATCCGCCGTCCCTGCTGGGCGAGCGCCGCCATGTCGGCGGCGAAGTCGGCGTCGTGACTGGCGAGCAGGACGTCACCACCACGTTCTGCGATCGCGCGCAGGGTCCGCTGGATCCCGATGTCGACGACCTTCTCGTCGGCGGCGCCACTGAGCAGGACCGGCCGGTAGTCCATCGCCATCAGGGCCTGGACGAAGGTCATCGGCACATGGTTGGTGCCGTTCAGGAAGAACAACGCCCGGACGGGCTGGTCCCACCGGTTGCGGGTGTGTTCGACGAGTTGTTTCCACCGTGGTCGCTCACCCGGCTCGGGTTTGCGGTCCAGGATGCTGCCCAATGCCCAGTCGATGTTCTCTCCGTCGACGAGCACATAGGTCGTTGTCGCGTCGGTCACGCGCTCGACACTACCGGGCACCGAACGCCTTCATCAGTCCGTCGAACTCGTCGGCGAACGCCTGCACCGGGTACCGACCGGCGTCGGTGGGAGTGGTGTCACGCCGGCGGCTCGGTACAACGCGTCGATCACGGTCATGTTCGCGACGGCATCGTCGACGGTGGAGGGGAAGGGTCGTCCGTCGCGGATCGCGTCGCGGAAACGTTCCATCTGGAACGTGTAACTCGCACGTCGTGCGGCTCGGACAAGGCGCGTCCGTCCGCCGATGCGCGTGAGTGTCGCCCCGAACAACTGCGGTGCCAGCGGGTTCAACACGAACGCGGAGCCTTTCGTGCCGGTCACGCGCAGGTGGATGTCGACCGGGTGGAACGGGTCGAACATGCCACATCGGATCTTCGCCTCGGTTCCGTTCGCCCAACGGAGTGTGCCTCTGAGCGCCCGATCGACACCGCCCGATGTGAAAGCGGCGCGGGCATCGACGACCTCGGGCTCGCCCGCACCGGCAGCTGCCATCACCGCTCGCACCATGTTCACCGGATAACAGCCGGCGTCCATGAGTGACCCACCGGCCAGGCGGCGGCTCCAGCGGATGTCGTGACGGTCGACGAGGGGGAAGCAGAACGATGCCGACACGCCGGTGATGTCGCCGAACGCGCCGGCCGCGACCTGTTCCAGCAGGCCGGTGTTCATCGAGTGGTAGCGCCAGTGAAATGCTTCCATGACGATCCGGTCCGAAGTGCGGGCGACGTCTGCGATCCGGCGTGCCTCGTCCGCGTTCGCCGTGAACGGTTTTTCGCACAACACGTGTTTGCCCGCGGCGATCGCGCGTTCGGTCCACGCACCGTGCAGGCCATTGGGCAGCGGGATGTACACCGCGTCGAGCTCGGGGTCGTCGACGAGCGCCGCGTAGTCATCGTGGACTTCGGCGATGCCGTGCCTCGCAGCGAACGCTTCGGCCCGGGTCCGGTCGCGGGCGGCGATCGCGGTGATCGCGACACCGTCGACGCGTCGGGCCGGAGCGACCACCGCAGCCGGCGCGATCCGTGCCGCGCCGAGGATTCCGATGCGGATCACGGAGCCGTCGCTCATCTCCCGCAGGCTACCGGCCGGACCAGTCGCCGTTCGCCGTTCGCCGTGTCCGCGGGTACGTCAAAGTCGACTACCATCAAGGTTTCCGTTTCGACGCGTGATGCGCTTCGTCGTCTTGCCGACAATGAAGGGCTCACCCTCGACGCGCAGCTCGTTCACATGATCCGCGCCGAGCGTCGTCGCAGCATCGGCGCCGAGTTCGCGGCTGCACCACTTGCCGACGAGGACCGTGTCGTGCTCGACGGCGCAGCGAGCGACGTGGCCGATGCGAGCCGGTGATGTGTGGCGGTGCGACTTCGGGACACCCGCCCGCAGCGAGCCCGGCTTCGTCCGCCCTGTGGTCGTGGTCACGTCCGATGACGTGCTCGCGTTCGATCAGTTCGCCGTCGCCGTCGTGCCGTGTACGACCACTCACCGGGGATGGCAGACCGAAGTCGACGTGGACGCCTTCGGGGTCGCCCAGGCGCACCTGGTGACCACGGTCCGCGTCGACCGGCTCGTCGAGGAGACCGGCCGGAACGTCGGGGTCACGGCGTTGCACCAGATTCGTGAGTTGATCGCCGATCTGCTCGAACTCTGAGCCGATCGGTTCGAGGGAGGTCGGTCAGCGACGGAATCCGCGTCCGGAGTCGATGACCTGACGGCTGACCGAGGGTTCTTCGCCGGGGTGCGGGCCCGCCACCACTGCGAAGCCTGCCCGCCGGCCGCAGTTTCTGACCGGTGCGGGTGGGCTCGTCTGGATCGGAATTGGAATCTGTTCTAGTTTCGTGCCTCGTGCCGACTCCAGGGGACCAAGGGACCGCCGACGTGCTGCGCGCACCGTTGGTGATCGAGTATCCGTTCGAACGCACGACCGGTCCGGTCGTCGGGGCGTTCCTCACCGGGCTGCGTGAGCGCATCCTGGTCGGGATCACCGGCGCCGACGGTCGGGTGATCGTGCCGCCGATCGAATACGACCCGGTGACAGCCGAGGACCTCACCGAACTTGTCGAGGTCGGCCCCGGCGGGGTGGTGACCGCGTGCGCCTGGGTCGCCCGACCCGACGCGCGTCAGCCACTCGACCATCCCTTTGCCTGGGCGTTGATCCGTCTCGATGGCGCCGACACCGCGATGGTCCACGTGGTCGACGCCGGATCGCCGGACCGGATCGCGGTCGGCACGAGGGTGACGCCCCGGTGGCGTGACGAGCGCGTCGGGGCGATCGGCGACATCGAATGTTTCGTCATCGAGGAGACGTCATGACCCTGGTGTTGCCCGAATCGTTACGTGATGTCGAGGCCGTCACCCGCGTGGCCACGCCCGCCCGCCTGGAGTACGACTTCACCGCGGGACGTGCGACGACCACGTTCCTGCGGGGGATCCTCGAACACAAGATCCTCGGCGAAGCATGCCCGATCTGCCACAAGGTGTACGTGCCCTCGCGAGGGGCGTGCCCGAGTCACGGTGTACCCACTTCGGAGATCGTCGAACTCGCCGGTCCGGGTGTGCTGGTTTCCTATTGCGTGGTCAACGTCGCGTTCCACGGCTCGGTGATGGAACTTCCCTACGTCGGTGGCCTGATCCAGCTCGAAGGCGCCGACATGTTCCTGATGCACCTCATCCAGGAAGCGTCACCAGATGAGGTTCGGATCGGCCAATGGGTCGAACCGGTCTGGCGCGATGACGCCGACCTCGAAGCGACATTGGAGAGCATCCGTTACTTCCGGCCCCTGGACCGGCCGGACGCGACCGTCGACGAAGCCGGACACGTCGTCTCCTGGGGGCCGGCGACCCGAGGAGGTGCAGCGTGATGCGCGACGTCGCGATCGTCTCGTTCGCCCAATCGCACCATCGTCGAGCCGTCGAGGACCTCAACGAGGTCGAGATGCTCATGCCGGTCACCCGGGAAGCACTCGACAACATCGGGATCGGCATCGGTGACATCGGGTTCACCTGTTCGGGGAGCACCGACTACCTGGCGGGCAACGCGTTCTCGTTCGTGTCGACACTGGACGGGATCGGCCCGTGGCCGCCGATCTCGGAATCACACGTCGAGATGGACGGCGCGTGGGCGCTGTACGAAGCGTGGGTCAAACTCCAGACCGGCGCGGTCGACACCGCCTTCGTGTACTCGTACTCCAAGTCGTCCTCGGGTGACCTGGCGATGGTGATGTCCCGCCAACTCGACCCCTACGCCGTGGGCCCACTGTGGCTCGACTCGGTTGGGTGCGCGGCGCTCGCCGCGTCGGCCGCGCTCGATGCGGGCGTCGTGACCCGTGAGGCGATGGCCGAGGTTGCGGCTCGGAGCCGTCGAGACGCGCTCGCGAACAACGAGTACGCGCAACTGCGCTTCGATCGGACCGCAGCCGCCGTGCTCGCCGAACCCGACCATGTGGGCCTGTTGCACCGCTCGGACTGTCCACCGATCTCTGACGGCGCCGCCGCGATCGTGCTCGCCGCCGGCGACCGGGCCCGCGAGCTGTGCGACAACCCCGTGTGGATCCGCGGGATCGACCATCGGATCGACCCGATGGCGCTGGGCTATCGCGACCTCACCGATGTGCCCTCGGCACGCCTCGCCGCATCGAGAGCCGGGGTGGTGCCCGCCGAGATCGACGCGTGGGAGCTCCACGCGCCCTTCAGCCACGACGAGCTGCTGCTTCGTCGGGCGATGGGGGTGCCCGACGACGCGGTGGTGAACCGCTCGGGCGGCGCGTTGGCAGCGAACCCGATGCTCACCGCGGGGCTCATCCGTATCGGTGAGGCGTCATGGCAGATCTCCTCGGGCGAGTCCGAGCGGATGGTTGCGCACGCGACACAAGGTCCCGCGCTGCAACAGAACCTCGTTGCTGTTCTGGAAGGAGACCGCTGATGGCCGGTGAACGGGTTGCCGTGGTCGGTGTGGGCCAGACCAAATACCAGGCGGTGCGCGACGACGTGTCGATGGCGGGACTGGTGCGCGAGGCGGCGGCGCGCGCGTTGGCCGATGCGGGTATGACGTGGGCCGACATCGACGCGGTGGTCATGGGCAAGGCGCCCGACTTCTTCGAAGGTGTGATGATGCCCGAGCTGTACTTGGCCGACGCGCTCGGCGCGACGGGCAAGCCGATGTTGCGGGTGCACACCGCAGGGTCGGTGGGCGGCTCGACCGCGATCGTCGCGTCGACGCTCGTGTCGTCGGGGATCCACGAGCGTGTGCTGGCGGTCTGCTGGGAGAAGCAGTCCGAATCCGAGGCGATGTGGGCGTTGTCG
>JAFDWI010000156.1 GCA_018268545.1 Actinomycetota bacterium | reverse complement strand
GGTAGGCGTACGCGAGGCGCGCGACGTGCACGCACGCTTCGGGGTCGTCGCCGTTCACGTGAAAGATCGGCGCCTGGACCATCTTCGCGACGTCGGTGCAGTACTCCGAGGACCGGGCGACCTCCGGCGGCGTCGTGAACCCGAGTTGGTTGTTGATGATGACGTGGATCGTGCCACCGACGCGATAGCCCTTGATCGTCGACAGGTTCAACGTCTCGGCCACGACTCCCTGGCCGGCGAACGCCGCGTCGCCGTGCACCAGGATCGGCAGCACCCGGAACGATTCGGGATCGTCGAGTCGGTCCTGACGCGCCCGGGTGAGCCCGACCACGACCGGGTCGACCGCCTCGAGGTGCGACGGGTTGGCGGCGAGCTCGATCGGGATCGTGGTGCCGTTGCGTGACGTGAACTTCCCGGATTGGCCGAGGTGGTATTTCACGTCACCCGACCCCTGGGTCGAATCGGGGTCGATGTGGCCCTCGAATTCCTTGAAGATCTGGTCGTAGGACTTGCCGACGATGTTCGCCAGCACGTTCAGACGGCCACGATGCGCCATCCCCAGCACCGCGCCGGTGTCGCCGGAGTCCGCTGCGGTGTTCAACAGCTCGTCCAGGATCGCGATCGCCGATTCGGCGCCCTCGAGGCCGAAACGCTTCTGGCCGACGTACCGCTTGCCGAGGAACGATTCGAACGCTTCGGCCGCGTTGAGCCGCCCGAGGATGTGGCGTTGATCGTCCGGCGTCAACTCCGACGGCACACCCTCGACCCGTTCCTGGATCCATCGCTTCTCCTCGGGCTTGGAGATGTGCATGTACTCGATGCCGATCGTGCGGCAGTACGCGTTTCGCAACACGTGGAGCAGTTCGTCGAGCACCATCTCCCGGTGTCCGGCGACGCCGCCGGTGAGGAAGGTCCGATCCAGATCCCAGATCGTCAACCCGTAGGTCGCCGGGTCGAGCTCGGAGTGCATGTGGGGCTCTTTCGCCGCCAACGGATCGAGGTCGGCGATCAGGTGACCGCGCACGCGGTACATGTTCACCAGCGAATTGACCTGGAGCTGTTTCTCGATCTGGGCGGCGACGTGGTCGACCGGGTTGACGTCTCGCCGCCACTGGACCGACTCATAAGGGATACCCAGCGATCGGAAGACCTCGACGTAGAAGTCGTGTTCGCCGGTGAGCAGCTCGGCGAGCCGTTTGAGGAACAACCCGGATTCGGCGCCTTGGATGATCCGGTGGTCGTAGGTGGACGACACCGTCATCACCTTGGACACGCCGAGATCGGCGAGGAGCGCCGGGTCGGCACCCGCGAACGCGGCCGGGTAGCCCAGCGCGCCCACTCCGACGATCAATCCTTGGCCAGACATGAGCCGCGGCACCGACTGATGGGTGCCGATCGTTCCCGGATTGGTCAGGCTCACGGTTGCGCCGGCGAAGTCATCCGGCGACAGTTTGTTGGTCGACACCTTCCGGATGAGCTCGTCGTAGGACGCCCAGAACTCGGCGAAGTCGAGCGTGTCCGCGTCGCGGATCACCGGCACGAACAGCGCACGTCGACCACCGGTCTTCTCGACGTCGACGGCGAGACCGAGTCCGACGTGCTCGTGGTTGACGACCCGCGGTTTGCCGTCGCTTCCCGTGGTGAACGAGCCGTTCATGGCCGGCACGGCGTCCGCGATCGAACGGACCACGGCGTAACCGATGAGATGGGTAAAGCTGATCTTGCCGCCGCGGGTCCGCCCGAGATGGTTGTTGATCACCTTGCGGTTGATCTCGAGGAGCTTGGTGGGAACTTCCCGGTAGCTCGTGGCAGTGGGCACCTCGAGACTCGCCTGCATGTTCTCGACGACGCGGGCGGCCGCACCCCGGAGCGGTTCACCGGCCTCGGGTCCGACGGGAGCAGCCGCGGTGGCCTTCGGCCCGGTCGGCGGGGGGCCGGTGGTGGCAGCCACGCCCGGTTCGACGACGGGCGCAGCCTTGCGCGTCACACCCGGGCGATAGTCGGCGAAGAACTCACGCCAGCTCTCACCCACCGACGCGGGGCCCGCGAGAAATTGTTCGTACTTTTCGTCGACCCGCCAGGCGTTCGGTCCCAGCGACGCTGCCGAGTTCTGCTCGTGTGCCATCGCGGCCACCCTACCGGCGCCTTCTCGACAAGAAAATCGACGAGGCAGTCACCGACGGAAGGTGGCCGCCCAACGAACCTCCGGCACGGTCGCGAGGCAAGTCTTCACGAGCCTGGTTGGCTTCGCGTTGCATCGCCGCTGGGCCTGTCGTCGCGCTGCGGATCGGGTGGACCCGGCGGTGGCGCTGGGGGACGGGGTAATGGCGCCCCAGGGCCCGGTGGATGCTCCGCTGATCCCGCCGCGGGTCGACCACTCTGGCGTTTCACAAGTCCACGGACCGCACCGACAACGATCAGAACCAAGATCACGGCACCAACAAGCTGCCCTGCCTGAAAAGCCGCGCTTCCGACGATCACCACCGGTTGCTCCTCGTCCCCGCCAGCCAGGGTTTCATATCGCCCACACAATCAACATCACGACCGCCAACACCGCGAAAATCAACGCTCCCCACAATAACTGACGGCGAACCTCTTCCGACTCGGCAAGATCAGCCCGAGCAAATTCGGTTTTACCTTCGTTTCTTCGAATACGCATCGTACAAACTGCGGCTACGTACAAAAGACCAACGGCCATTGAAGCAGCCATTGCGGCGAGTTTTGCGGGGCTGGCCATCAACAACCACGCCGGCGCCAGCGCCTATCATCGGCACCATTGCGACGACGATTCGAGCTCACCCTAGCCAGCCCTCAAAAGGTGAAAGATCCCCAAGCTAGTAAGCGCAACGGCTCCGACTCCACACACCAATATCCCGAACCATGCCGTCAACCGTCCCGCTTTGTAAGTGCCAGCGCGGAGCTTTCCCCACGTGCCCACCGCTATTGCTCCGAAGAAAACTCCAAAAGCTACAATTCTCAAATCATTCGCTACTCGAGCGGTCGCGATCATCACGGCG
>JAFDWI010000155.1 GCA_018268545.1 Actinomycetota bacterium | reverse complement strand
GACCCCGAAGCGTGCGTGCACGTCGCGCGCCTCGCGTACGCCTACCGCGAGGCATTCCACAAGGACGTCGTGATCGACATGGTCTGCTACCGGCGCCACGGTCACAACGAAGGCGACGACCCCAGCTACACCCAGCCGCTGATGTACAAGCGCATCGACGCACGACGCTCGGTGCGAAAGCTCTACACCGAGACCCTCGTCAAGCGTGGCGACATCTCGATGGACGATGCCGAGCAGGCGCTCGATGATTTCCAGGCGAAGCTGCAGGTGGCGTTGGACGAGACCCGGAGTTCCGCGCCACCGGCCGGCATCGTCGCCAAGGAACCGCCCGCCCCGCTCGGAGTCCTGCCGCCCGTGGCGACCGGGGTCGACCGCGCGGTGCTCGATCGGATCTACGACGTCATGTCGCATCCGCCCGCCGGTTTCACCGTGCACCCCAAGCTGGCGCGCCAGTTCGCCAAGCGTGACGAAATGTACGCAGGTGGCGTCGTTGACTGGGCGCTCGCCGAGGCGCTCGCGTTCGGTTCGTTGCTGTTGGAGGGGACGCCGATGCGCATGTCCGGCCAGGACACCCGGCGCGGAACGTTCTCGCAACGCCATTCGGTGTTGGTCGACTATGAGACCGGGGCCGAGTGGGCGCCCCTCGCGCACCTGGGCGAAGACCAGGCCAAGTACTGGATCTACGACTCGTTGCTCTCCGAGTACGCCGTCCTCGGTTTCGAGTACGGCTACTCGGTCGCGAACCCTCAGGCCCTGGTCATCTGGGAGGCCCAGTTCGGCGACTTCGTCAACGGGGCGACCACGATCATCGACGAGTACCTCGTCGCGGCCGACGACAAATGGGCGCAGAGTTCGGGGCTCGTGCTGCTGCTACCACACGGTTACGAAGGTCAGGGAGCCGATCATTCCACGGGTCGGATCGAGCGGTTCCTCACGATGTGCGCCGAGGACAACATCCAGCTTGCGAATGCCTCGACGTCCGCGCAGTACTTCCATCTTCTCCGACGCCAGATGCGCCGCGCGGTGCACAAACCGCTCGTCGTGTTCTCACCCAAGTCGCTGCTGCGCGCGAAGGCCGCGCAGTCACCGGTCGCGGAACTCACCACGGGTTCCTTCGCCGAGGTGCTCGACGACCCGCGTTACGCGGGCACCGACCGGGCCGGCGTGAGACGGGTCCTGGTGTGTAGCGGCAAGGTCGCCCACGAGCTCATGGCCGAGCGTGACAAACGCGGCGTGGATGTCGCGGTCGTCCGGGTCGAACAGCTCTATCCGTGGCCCGGCGAACAGGTCGAGGCGCTCATCGACGGCTATCCCGGCGTCACCGAGGTGCGCTGGGTCCAGGAGGAGCCGGAGAACATGGGAGCGTGGTCGTTCGTCCGGAGCCGCCTCAGCGATGTCCGTGACCGCGGCCTGACGTTCGACCACGTTTCCCGGGCCGAGTCGGGAAGTCCGGCGACGGGCAGCCACGCCATCCACGTCCAGGAACAGGACCAACTGATCGCCCGAGCCTTGGACTGACCATCCCCGTACCGGCCGGGGCGGGATGGTTGACTGGTGAACGCCATGGCACCCAAGCACGTCGTCGTCGACGGTTCGAACGTCGCAACCGAAGGACATTCGCGCCCGAGCCTGGCGCAGCTCGACGAAGCCGTGAGCGCATTCCTCGACGAGTACCACCCTGAGAGTTTCACCGTGGTCGTCGACGCCACCTTCGGGCACCGCATCCCCGAAGCCGAACGCCCCGCGTTCGAAGAAGCGATCCTGGCCGGCGAACTGGTCTGCCCCCCGGCGGGCGCGGTCGGCCGCGGTGACGCCTTCGTGCTCAAGATCGCCGATCAGGCCGACTCGGTCGTGTTCTCGAACGACTCGTTCCAGGAGTTCCACGGGACGTATCGCTGGCTCTTCGACGAGGGCCGGCTCATCGGGGGCAAGCCGGTGCCTGCCGTCGGTTGGGTCTTCGTGACCCGGACGCCGGTGCGTGGTCCGACGAGTCGCAAGGCGACCAAGGAAGCCAGTGCACGACGTCGAAGCACGGCGAAGCCCGCAGCAAAGCTCGATGTCGCGAAGGTGCGCGTACCCGGCACCAAACCCAAGATCGGCGACACCCCGGCGACGGCTGAGCGGACCGGCTCGCCACCACCGAAGCGGAACGCGCCGAAGGCATCGTCGACGGTCGGCGAACGCGGTGCGAAGCGGACGCCGACGAACGAGCCGATGCCGTTCCTCGAGTTCGTCGAGCAACATCCGGTCGGTTCGATCATCGAAGCGGTCGTCGATCGTTTCTCGTCCCATGGCGCGTACGTCACCTTCGGCGCGCTCGAGGCCTACGCGCCGCTGAAGCTCATGGGCGAACCGCCACCGCGGCGAGCACGCGACGCGGTGACCGTCGGCGAGAGCTACCGCTTCGAGGTGCATCGGTTCGATGCGCCGAATCGTGGTGTCGATGTCGCACTCGTCGGGCCCGCCGGTGCGGTACATTCACCCGGCACGCTCAATGAAGTACCGATCCCAGAAACCACCTTCCAGGAGGCCGACTCCATGGCAGCACCCAAGAAGTCTTCGACAGCCAAGAAGACGACGACCAAGACGACGACCGGCACCAGAGCCGCCGCAGCGAAGAAGACGGTTGCGAAGAAGGCGACTGCTGCGAAGAAGACCGTCGTGAAGAAGGAAGCGGCGGTGAAGAAGACGGTTGCGAAGAAGGCGACTGCTGCGAAGAAGACGGTTGCGAAGAAGGCGACTGCTGCGAAGAAGACGGTTGCGAAGAAGGCAACTGCTGCGAAGAAGACCGTTGCGAAGAAGGCAACTGCTGCGAAGAAGACCGTTGCGAAGAAGGCGACTGCTGCCAAGAAGGCTCCGGCCAAGAAGGCTCCGGCCAAGAAG
>JAFDWI010000154.1 GCA_018268545.1 Actinomycetota bacterium | reverse complement strand
GATCGCGTAGGTGCGGGGCTGCTTGGGGGACTGTTCGGACATCGCCGACCATGTTCGCGCGCCCACCGGGTGAAACTCGGGTCGTCCCCACACCACCGCGGCGTGGGGACGACCCGATCCGGCGGACGCCGCGTCCTCAGTCGTCCAGGGAGATGGGTTCCTCGTCGGCCTCGGTCATCGCGTCGGCGTCTTCGGCATCGCCCAGACCGACCGCCCGGCGAATGCGCTCGGAGACTTCGACCATGATCTCGGGATTGTCCGCCAGGAACTGCTTGGCGTTCTCCCGGCCCTGCCCGAGCTGCTCACCTTCGTAGGTGTACCAGGCGCCGGCCTTGCGGACGATGTCCTCCTGGACACCGATGTCCAACACGGAACCCTCGCGGCTGATGCCCTTGCCGTACATGATGTCGAACTCCGCCTGGCGGAACGGCGGCGCCACCTTGTTCTTGACGATCTTGGCCCGCGTCCGGTTGCCGACGACCTCGACGCCGTCCTTGATGGCCTCGATCCGACGGATGTCGATCCGAACCGACGAGTAGAACTTCAGGGCTCGACCACCGGGTGTGGTCTCGGGCGACCCGAACATCACCCCGATCTTCTCGCGCAACTGGTTGATGAAGATGCAGACGGTGTTCGACTTGTTCAGGTTCGCGGTCAACTTCCGCAACGCCTGGGACATCAACCGGGCCTGCAGACCCACATGGGTGTCACCCATCTCCCCCTCGATCTCGGCACGAGGGGTGAGGGCGGCAACCGAGTCGATCACGATCACGTCGATGGCGTTCGAGCGGATCAGCATGTCGGTGATCTCGAGTGCCTGCTCGCCGGTGTCGGGCTGGGAGATGAGCAGTTCGTCGATGTCGACACCGATGTTGGCGGCGTACGTCGGGTCCATCGCGTGTTCGGCGTCCACGTACGCACAGATCCCGCCGGTGCGTTGGGCCTCGGCGACCACGTGCATCGCCAACGTGGACTTCCCCGACGACTCGGGGCCGTAGATCTCGACGACCCGGCCACGGGGCAGGCCGCCGACGCCGAGCGCGAGGTCGAGCGCCAACGCGCCCGTCGAGATCGACTCGATCTGCATCGATCCCTTCTCGCCCATCTTCATGACCGAGCCGGTCCCGAACTGCTTCTCGATCTGGCCGAGTGCGATGTCGAGGGCCTTGGCCCGCTCTGCCGATTGCGTGGCTGGTTGCGTGTCCTTCATGGTGGTACTCCCTTGTTCGCTCAGGTCTCGGATCGATCGGTTCCTTGGTCGATCGATCCGACTTCAACGGGTCCGAATCGGGCTGCTCGGCGCTGCTTCGGACGAGCAGCATTCGCTTGGCGGTCACCCTAGGAACAGGGTGTGACATCGAGGGTGGAGCATCCTCCGGCGACGTCGACCTGCGAGCGCGGTGCGCGATCCGCTCGACGGGACCGGAGAATGACAACAGTGTAGTTCCCGAACACCCGTTCGGTCAACGACCATTGTCAGAGGCTGTCGCTGAAGTCCGCCCAGGTCAGTGGCGGTGTGGCGAAGTGCTGCCAAGGACGCAGGACGAAGGCGCACACACAGTGCGACGAGGACGAGGACGCAGGCAGAACGAGTCCATATCGGCTCTGAGCGGGCATGATTTCGGCGACGGCCTCTCAGGCCATCTGCTCCGCCTCCAGGGTGCGGCGCAGCACGTCGAGGGCGCTGATCGTCGCATACGCCCGGATCCGCGCACGGTCCCCGAACAACGAAAGCTGCTTCGCCTCGACCACCTCGCCGATCGCGTAACCCACGAACACCGTCCCCGGGGCGCGATCGTCCTGGGGTGCCGGGCCCGCCACACCGGTGATCGACAACCCCACATCCGCCCCGAGGAGGCGCCGCACCCCGTCGGCCATCGCCCGAGCCGCGACGTCGGACACGACCGGCCCCTCGGGCACGTCGAGCAGCGACCACTTGACCTCGCTCGCGTACGACACGACGCCACCGCGTACCACCTCCGACGCGCCGGCCACCTCGGTCAACCGCGCCGTGATCATGCCACCGGTCATCGACTCGGCAACCGCGAGCGTCCGCTGACGAGCGCGCAACAGATCGAGCACGACCGATTCCATCGACGCGTCGTCCTCGGCGAACACGATCGAACCCAGGCGTGTCCGCAGTTCGTCGGCCACCTCGTCGACCGAGCGGCGGGCCGCCGTCGTGTCGGCACCTTTCGCCGTGACCCGGACCTTGATCCCCTCGACGCCGCTCGCCAGCAGCGCGATCGTCGCCCGGTGGGATGCTTCGAGTTCCGCGATCGGTTCGACGAGCCGTTCGGCCAGCCCCGACTCGGAATCCCCCCAGGTGCGAAGCGTCCGCGACACGATCGCCTCGGTACCCCCGCGACGAGCGAGGAGATCCGGCAGCACGGCACGTTCGAGCATCTCGGCCATCTCGTGGGGAACACCGGGCATCGCGTACACGACCTTGGTGATCGGATGTCCGTCCGCGTCGACCGATTCGACCGGGCAGATCAAGCCCGGTGCGGTGCCACGCGTCTGGGGGATCACGATCGCGCCGCGGGGCACGTCGGCCTGCAGGAGGTTGTTGTCGGGCATCGTGCGCCCGCGGGCCGCGAACATCCCACGGATCACGTCCACCAGCGCCTCGTCGCGCTCGAGTTCGACCCCCATGACGGCGGCAAGGACATTCCGCGTGAGATCGTCGTGGGTGGGGCCGAGCCCACCGGTCACGATCACCGCGTCCGAACGCGCCAGAGCGTCGCGCACCGCGGTGGTCGCCCGGTCGAGGTTGTCGCCGACCTTGACCTGGAAGTACGAGTCGATACCCGACGCGGCGAGCCGCTCCCCGATCACCGCCGAGTTCGTGTCGACGATCTGACCGAGCAGCAGCTCGGTCCCCACGGCGACGACCTCGCAACGCATCGCCGGTGAGCGTAGCGGCTGTGTACACGGGCGCATCGCCGCGCTCCGTGGGAGATCACCGGACCGTCACGGCATCGTGCCGGGTCGAGCAACGGGTGTGCGCACCGACCACCCGTCATGACCCGGGCACGGGCAGGCGCCGGCGCCCTACCGTGTCGGCCATGGAACTCCGCATCTTCACCGAACCCCAGCAGGGCGCCACCTACGACCAACTCCTTGCGGTCGCGCTTGAGGCGGAGCGCCTCGGATTCGGCGCGTTCTTCCGGTCGGATCACTACACCAAGATGGGGAATGTCACCGGGCTTCCCGGTCCCACCGATGCATGGATCACGCTCGCCGGACTCGCCCGCGACACCTCGACGATCCGCCTGGGCACGATGGTGACCGCGGGGACGTTCCGTCTCCCCGGGCCGCTCGCGATCACCGTCGCGACCGTCGACGCGATGAGCGGGGGCCGGATCGAACTCGGGCTCGGTGCAGGGTGGTACGAGATCGAACACACCCAGTACGGGATTCCGTTCCCCGACCTCGGCGAACGATTCGACCGACTCGAGGAGCAGTTCGAGATCATCACCGGACTGTGGGCCACCCCATCGGAGGAGACCTTCACGTTCCACGGCGCCCACTATTCGCTCGACGACTCCCCTGCACTCCCCAAGCCGGTCCAACGGCCGCGCCCGCCGATCATCGTCGGCGGGACCGGACCCACGAGGACCCCGGGTTTCGCGGCACGCTTCGGCGACGAGTACAACGTCGCGTTCCGCGGCACCGAGGACACCGCAGGCGCATTTGCCCGCACAAAGCACGCATGCGACGACGCCGGGCGTGACCCGGGTTCGCTGATCCTCTCAGCGGCACAGGTCCTGTGCGTCGGATCCGACGAAGCAGAGATCGAACGACGGGCCGGAGCGATCGGGCGGGACACTGCCGAACTGCGTGAGCACGGCGTTGCGGGAACCCCCGGCGAGGCGCTCGACAAGATTTCCCGCTACGCCGAGATCGGCGCCGACCGCCTGTACCTCCAGGTGCTCGACCTCGCCGATCTCGACCACCTCGCGCTCGTTGCCGCCGAGGTCATGCCCGACATCGGTTGATCCGGCGTCGCGACGGGCCGGAGCGATCGGGCGGGATCTCAGTCGCCCGTACGAATCGGGTGTGCCGGCGCACCGACGACGACCGTGTGGGCCGCAACGTCACGAGTGACGACAGAATTCGCGCCGATGGTCGCCCCGTCGCCGATGTGGACCGGGCCGATGATCTTGGCACCCGCACCGATGAACACGTCGTCACCGATCACCGGTTGCCCGTCACGGTCCGACGCGCCAGAGGCGCCGCCGATCGTGACCTGCTGGTGGATCGAGCACCGCTCGCCGATCACGCAGGCACCGCCGATCCGCACGCCCTGACCGTGGTAGACGGTGAACCCTCGTCCGATCTGTGCGCCCGGCCCGATCGAGATGCCGGTCACGGTCCGCCACAGTTCGACCACCAACAGCGCGGGTCCTGCCCACGCACGGACGTAGAGCCGGTGCGCCAGGCGATACACACCTTCGGTGTGCTGTTCGAGCGGGAAGATCGGCGAGATCGCGAGCCAACTCGCCCTTCGCAGCACGCGACCGAGCAACGTCGGCTGCGGTGGTCGTGGATCCGTGCCTCGGATCTCGTCGGAGCGTGGTGGAGTGGCGATCGCAGGATCGTACTTCCGCGGCCGCGGGTGGTTCGTGAACCGGTTCGACCTCCATCGGGGATGGCCCTGGTAGCATCGGGCAGCGCCGATGGCCGCCGACGTCGAGACCGCAGGGGGTGTCCGGGGGGCTCACCGTCGGCCACCGCGCGGCCGCCGCTGATCGACACCCGATCCGGTCGCCGTCCCACAGCAAACCGTCGTGAAAGTCGCACTTGACATGACCGAGCACCCTGGAACACCGGCGCCGACCGGGCCGACCCCACCCGCAGTGAGCGACGAGGCCCCCTCGTCCGGACCCGAATCGGACCGATCGGCCGCGCACCGGCTTCGTCGGCACACGCTGATGATCACAGTTCTCGCGTTGTGCCAGATCCCGATCGCCGCGATCCGACTCGCACTGGCGGGCTGGGAGCCGAGCGTCGACTCGGGCGCGACGACCGTACGCATCCGGGACGTCCTGTCCACCCGCCCGCCGATGACCGGGATGGCTGCATTCCCGTCGATGAACGAGGCACAGAATTATTCGTTCCCCGGTGCCCTGCACCTCTACCTCCTCGCGCTGCCCGTCCGTCTGCTCGGCACCACCTGGGGTGTGCTCGTCGGCATGGCGATCATCAACACCGCAGCGTCAGCCGCCGCGATCTGGCTGATCCGGCGGCGCCTCGGTGAACGCTGGGCGATCCTCACGGCCGTGTTCCTCGCATCGTTGTTGTGGACGTTGGGCACCGGCCCCCTGGTCTTTCCGACACCGATGGCGATCGTGGTCGTCCCGTTGTTCGCATTCCTGGTCGCGGCATGGGCGACCGCCGAAGGCGACGAAGCGGGCCTGCTCGTCTTCGTGATGTTGGCGAACTACCTGTTCCTGAGCCAGCTCGTCCTCGTCGTCGTCGTGCCGGTGGTCGCCGCGGTCGCCCTCGCGCGGTTCGTGGCCGTTCGCGTCGCGGAACGCCGACGTTCCGCGACCGACTCGGCCGATCGGCGGCGACGGCGCAAGTGGATCGTCGCCTCGGCCGCCTTCACGGTGCTCGTGTGGATCCCCCCGATCATCGACCAGTTCACCGGCGCCGGGAACCTCGGCAAAGTGTTCAACTCGTTGACGTCCGGTCATGTGCGCATCGACTTCTACGCCAACCTCAAACCGAGCTTTCGAGGAGCGGTCGGCGTCCTCACATCGGTCGTCGCGGTGCCCCACTGGTGGCTGCCGCCGTCGTTCGTACACGCCCCGTTCGACCGACGAGGTGGTGGGACGTCCTTCGTCGTGGGCGCCGCGTGGACCGTCGTGGTGGTGGCACTCGGGCTGTGGGGCTATCTGAGGGCCCGTCGACGTGGTGACCGGACGATCGTCTCGATGCTCGCCATCGCGGTGTCGGTCTGGCTCGCATACCTCGTCACAGCGTGGAAGGATCCCGACGTCCTCGGCTACAGCCAGCAGTACCTCATGGGGTTGTGGCCCACGTCCGCGTTCATCTGGTTGGCCGTCACCACTGCCGTGGCATCCGCCGTCCCCGACGTCCGAAAACGATTGCGCGACCTCGGGCTGATCGCGCCGCGCCTCGCGGCCGCGGCGATCTGCGCCATCGTCGCCGTCGCGATCGCCGCCCCGCAACGATCGCCCGACATCCTCACTCCCTCCGAATCACTCGCCAACGCTCGAG
>JAFDWI010000153.1 GCA_018268545.1 Actinomycetota bacterium | reverse complement strand
GGTGGTGCGCCGTCGGGGGTCGGCCAGGCGTCAGGTGGTGGTGGCGGCGGTGCATCGGATGTCCGTCAGGGTGGCAGCGGGTTGGCGAACCGGGTTGTTGTCGCCGGCGGTGGTGGTGGCTCGGGCGGTGACAGCAATTCGACGGACGACGCGACCTCCACCGGAGGGAACGGCGGCAACCCGGCGACGGCGGGTGGGAACGCCCCGATCAAGGGGGGCCAGACCGTTCCGGCAGTCGGGGGTGGCGCGGGCACCGCAACCTCGGGCGGTGCAGGAGGCGCCGGTGACAACGTGGGTGGCACCATGCAGCTACCGGCTGGTCTGCCGGGCGCACTCGGCACCGGTGGTACCGGTGGCGGTGGCGGTGCCGATGCGGGCGACTACGCCGGCGGTGGTGGCGGTGGCGGTGGCCTCTACGGCGGTGGTGGCGGCGGGACCGGAGGCGAGAGCGCGGCCGCTGGTGGTGGAGGTGGTTCGAGCCTTGGTACGACGACGGCTGGTGTCAACTCCGGGCCGGGTCAGGTGACGATCACCCCGTCCGCGGGCTGCGCGGCCCCGACCACGACCACGCCACCGACCACGACCACGCCACCGACCACGACCATGCCACCGACCACGACAACGGTCCCCACGGCAGCGGCGCCCGCGACTGCGGTCGCGACCAAGCCGACCTACACCGGCTGACGCGAGCTTCGGCCGTCGATTGGCCGGACCGGGGCTTCCCGGATCCTCGAGCCCCGTGTGTTCGTGCGCCACGTCCCGGACCAGGTCGTGGCGCACGTTGGGCACCGTCGGCCCGAATGCCTCGAGGAGTGTGGTTGGTAGGATCGACCCGATGATCGATTCGATGATGACGGGGTGTTGATGGCACGGTTCGGACGAGTGCTCACGGCGATGGTCACGCCGTTCGACGATGCCGGGCGGCTGGACACGCGTGTCGCAGAAAATCTGGCTCGCTGGTTGGTCGCGAACGGGAGCGACGGAATCGTGCTCGCGGGGAGCACCGGCGAGGGTTCGGTGCTCACTGATGACGAGGACGTCCAACTCGTCGAAGCCGTTCGGGAAGCCGTGGATTGCCCGATCATCGTCGGTGCGACGACGAATGACACCGCGCACAGCGTTGAGTTGATCGGTCGGATCGAGCCGCTCGGTGTCGACGGGATCCTTGCGGTCTGTCCGTACTACAACCGGCCGTCCCAGTCGGGTATCGAGGCGCACTTCCGAGCGGTCGCTGAGGCGACCCATCTTCCGGTGATGATCTACGACATCCCTGTCCGGAGCGGGCGCAAGATCGCGACGTCCACGATTCTGGCGCTCGCTGAGGTCGACAACATCGTCGCGCTCAAGGACGCTGCCGGAAATCCGGCCGAATCGGCGAACCTCATCGCGGCGGCTCCCGAAGGCTTCGAGGTTTACAGCGGCGACGATTCACTGACATTGCCATTGCTCGCCGTGGGCGCGGTCGGCGTCGTCGGCGTGGCGACCCATTGGCAGGGTGCGGTCATGTCGGCCATGATCTCGGCGTTCGACGGCGGCGACGTCGACGAGGCACGTCGTTTGAACGGAGCCATGCTCCCATCGTTCGAGTTCGAGACCGGAGATGACGCCCCGAATCCTCTTCCGGCCAAGGCCCTCATGCGCCGGCTCGGTTTCGCCGTCGGCCAATGCCGACCCCCGATGGGTGAAGCGTCACCGGAACTGGATGCCCGGGCCGTGGCACTCGCCGCCGAACTGAACCTGGAGCCCATTGCATGACCGATCCGGTGACCGTCACCTTCCTCGGAGGGCTCGGCGAGATCGGCCGCAACTGCGCGGCGATCGAATATGACGGGTCGATCCTGCTGATCGATTGCGGGCTGATGTTCCCCGACGCCGACATGCTCGGCATCGACCTGGTGCTGCCGGATTTCACCTGGCTGCACGAACGTGCCGACGATGTCGTCGGCCTCGTCGCCACTCACGGCCACGAAGATCACGTCGGCGGACTCAGCTATCTGCTCCGTGAGTTGTCGTTCCCGATCTACGGCTCGGCGCTCACCCTCGCGCTCGCGTCGGGTCGGATCAACGAGGCGGGCTTGGCTGATCGGACCGAGTTCATCCCGGTCGCCGACGGTGAACGTCGCTCGATCGGCCCGTTCGAATGCGAGTTCATCCCGGTCACCCACTCGGTTCCCCACGGGTTCGCGACCGCGGTCCACACGCCCCAGGGCACGATCCTGCACACCGGTGACTTCAAGATCGACCTCACCCCGGTCGACGGTCGGCTCACTGCGCTGTCGGTCATGGGCGCGATCGCCGAGAACGAGGGGGTGCGGTTGCTCCTGAGCGATTCGACCAACGCGGTCGAACACGGCCACTCACGTTCCGAGTCGTCCGTCGGCGAGGTCCTGCGCACGATCATCTCGGCCCAGGGCGGGCGTCGTGTGATCACCGCCTGCTTCGCGAGCCACATCCACCGGGTCCAACAGATCGCCGACGCGGCGATCGCGAACGGTCGCGTCATCGCACTGTTGGGGCGTTCGATGCACAAGAACGTGCAGATCTCCCGCGAGATGGGACTGCTGCGCATCCCGGATGCGTCGATCGTCGACATCGAGGACGTCGACGAGCTCGCACCGGGTCGGGTTTGCGTGATCTCGACGGGATCCCAGGGCGAGCCGATGTCGGCGTTGACGCTCATGGCCTCGGGCGAGAGCCGTTGGTTGAAGCTCACCGGCAACGACACCGTGATCCTCTCGTCGCACCCGATCCCCGGCAACGAGATGAGCGTGTCCAAGGTCGTCGACAACCTCGTCCGTCTCGGGGTACGGGTCGTCGACTCGGGGGTCTCCGACGTCCACGCGACCGGTCACGCCAAGTCCGAGGAGCTCAAGACGGTCCTGTCGATCACGCGTCCAGAGTGGTTCACGCCGGTCCACGGCGAATACCGGCATCTGAACGCGCACGCCGAGCTCGCCCGCACGATGGGCATCCCCGATGACCACGTGCTGGTCTGTGAGGACGGCGACCAACTCGTGCTCGACGGCGATGGCGTGACCCGCGTCGAAGACGCGGTGCCCGCCGGCTACCTGTACGTGGACGGCATCGTCGGCGATGTGGGCGGCGGCGTGCTCCGCGATCGACGGGTGCTCGCCGCCGAGGGTGTCGTCGTGGTCGTGGTCGCCGTCGACGCTCGGAGCGGCTCGATCGTGACCGGTCCGGAGGTGATCACACGCGGTTGGGTGTATGCACCCGAAGCGGAAGACCTGATCGACGGGGCGCGCGAGGCGGTCGCCGACGCGGTGAAAGCGGCGTTCTCGAGTGAGACGCCGGACATCGAGACGTTGCAGCGAGCCGTCCGCCGTGCGGCGGGTCGGTTCGTGAACGCCCAGACCCACCGTCGGCCGATGATCGTCCCGGTCGTGATGGAGACATGACGAGCCCGGACGTTCCGACCGAGCCGGACCAGCGTGCGATCACCGACGACGAACAAGGTGGCGATGCGGCCTGCTGGGCGAACCTGGTGTGCGATCGTTGCGGCCGGATCGTCGATGCCGAGCACGACCGCCGATGTCCGGGGCTCGATGATGACCAATGACCGCCGCGAATCGGGCGTCGCGAAATCGCCTGCGACACGGACCGGAACACCCCGGCGATGAGCCGCGCGCTGGAACGGTTGATCGCCGACCGGGCGGACGTGCTCGCGCCCGGCGAGCGGCTTCTCGCGGCCGGACGCGGGCGGACCGTTGCCGGCACCGAGTCGGCGGCACATCTGCCG
>JAFDWI010000152.1 GCA_018268545.1 Actinomycetota bacterium | reverse complement strand
GTGCAACCGGCTGATCCGATTCGCGACCCACGAGGCCTCGTCGTCCTCGGTTTCGGCTTGGTAGCGGCGGATCGGTTCGCCCGCGCCCCCGTCGGTCCACAGTTCCTTCGGGGCACGGGCGGCATTGTTCGCGATCACGGCGTTCGCCGCGTCGAGGATCGTCTGCGTCGAGCGGTAGTTCTGATCGAGGACGATCAGCTCACGGTCCGGAAAGGCCCGGTCGAACTCGAGGATGTTGCGCACGTCCGCGCCACGGAACCGGTAGATCGACTGATCCGAATCGCCGACCACGAACACGTTGCGGTGCGCCGCCCCCAACAGACACACCAGGTCGTTCTGCACCCGGTTCGTGTCCTGGTACTCGTCGACCAGCACGTGGGTGAAGCGGCGCTGGTAGTGCTCCAGCACCTCGGGGACCTCACGGAACAGCTGCACGGTGCGGGTCAGCAGATCATCGAAGTCCATCGCACCCGCGGCAGCGAGGCGGGCCTGGTACTCGACGTACACCTCGGCGATCCGCCGGGTGAGCACCTCGTCCGCGCGTCGGGCGTACTCGTCGGGTCCGACGCCGTCGTTCTTGGCCGCGGAGATCTGCGCGTGGACGGCCCGGGCGGTCAACCGTTTGGTGTCGACGTCGAGGTCGCGCAGGATGTACCCGATCAGGCGCTGAGCGTCGGACTGGTCGTAGATCGTGAAGCTCGACGGAAACCCGAGCTTGTCGCCGTCACGCCGGAGGATCCGGACACATGCCGAATGGAACGTCGAAACCCACATCCGCTCGGCGACCGGCCCCACGAGTCGCGCGACGCGTCCCTTCATTTCCTGGGCGGCCTTGTTCGTGAACGTGATCGCCAGGATCTCGAACGGGGAGACGCCGCGCTCCTCGACGAGGTACGCGATCCGTCGGGTCAGCACGCGGGTCTTGCCGGAGCCCGCACCGGCGATCACGAGCACGGGGCCATCGGCGTGCGTCACCGCAGCCGCCTGAACCGGGTTCAGCCCCTCGCCGATCCCGTCGCCGCGAGCGGCGTCGTGCGCTCCCGTGGCGCCTCGCGGCGCCATGTCGTCGTCGAACACGGCATCGAGGGACACGCGCACAAGGCTACCGACGCCCGGGCAACGGACAGGAGATCCACGCACAGAACCGCCTCGGCGGCGCGCGACCGGGCAGACTGAGGAGCGTGACCGTACCCGGGCCCGCTCCCAGCGAACAGCCGCGCCCGGACACCGACACCGACACCGAGCCTTCGCCGCCTGATCCCGCCGCCGTGGCCGTCGACGACGACGGAGCGACGGAAACCTCGGAGAACCCGAAAGGCTCGTTGGCGAAACGGAGCGTCCGCCGCGGCGTGCTCCTGTTGATCACGTTGCTGATCTTCAACTACCTCGTCCTGCCGCAACTCGCCGGTGCACGCAAGGCGCTCGACACCCTGTCGCACGTGACCTGGTGGATGTTGATCGTCGCGCTCGCACTGGCACTCGCCGCACTCTGGTCGTACGCACCGTTGACGATGGCCGCGCTTCCCGGCGACCGTCACGAACGACCGGTCACGTACTTCACGATGTTCCGCATCCAGCTCGCCACGAAGACCGTGACGAACCTCGTTCCCGGTGGGAGCGCCGCAGGGTCGACCCTGGGCTACCGGTTGATGGTCGCGTCCGGCTTGAGCGGCACCGAAACCGCGTTCGCGTTGGCGACCGTCGGCCTCGGGTCGGCCGTCGTGCTGAACGTCATCCTGTGGGTGTCACTCCTCGTGTCGATTCCCCGGTCCGGGCTGCAACCCGCGTACACGACCGCCGCGTTCGTCGGCGCGGGTGCTATCACCGCGTTCGCCGCGTTGATCCTGCTGCTGATGAAGGGACAGGGGCCCCTCGACCGGATCGTCCGTGCCATCGCCGACAAGGTCCCACGCATGGAGCCCGATTCGGCATCGCGCACGTTGAACCTCGTCGTGGAGCACCTGCGCGAGTTGGCCGCGCGCCCCGACATCATCCGGCGCGGCGTGTTCTGGGCGACGGCGAACTGGATGTTCGACGCGGCATCGCTGTGGGTGTTCCTCGCCGCCTACGGCCAGGAGGTCCAGGTCGACTCGCTCCTGGTGGCATTCGGACTTGCGAACGTCCTCGCGGTGATCCCGATCACACCGGGCGGGCTCGGTGTCGTCGAAGCGGTCCTGACCTCGACGCTCGTCGGTTTCGGTGTGCCGAGCGGTCCGGCGACACTCGGTGTGGTCACCTTCCGACTCGCACAGTTCTGGCTCCCGATCCCCCTCGGTGCGCTCGCGTACCTGTCACTCAAGATCTGGCCCGGTGGCACACCGGCGACCACACGCCGCCATCGTCTCGGTGAACTCGCCACCGAGGCGTTCAGCAGCCACGAGATCGACTGATCGAGCGCGTTCCGTCAGCTGGCGGGCTCCGAGGTCGACGAAGCGGAGCCGGTCGACGGGGGGACACTCGTCGAGGACCCGCCGGCCGGACACCGCGCCGCGATCTCTCCTCGAAGTGCCGATGACGAACCTGCCGATGCCGTCCCCCCATGGACCGTCGTCACCGTCGTGTCGTCACCGACCGGCCCGAAAAGACCTCTGGCTTCGTAACGGTCACCTTTGCGGGTGATCAGCGCCGAGGTCGCGCTCGGGTCGACCGGATCCTGCCAGTTGGCCTGCCCGACGACGCGGAAGCGCTTCGCCGAGAGTCCCTTGACGTCGGTCTTGGCCTGCATCTGGATCAGTGCGGTCTGGGTGATCGTCGGCACCGAGTTCGTCGCACCGTGCAACTCGTTGCGATAGCTGGTCAACGCGACCGCGGCAAGCGAGCCGTCGACGGTGAAGTTGGCGTACACACCGAAGATACGGGTGCTACCCGGCGGGTCCTTCTTGGAGGGGCCCTCGGTGCAGATCACACCGGAAAATGGATACCGGTTCGTGCCGAGCTGGATGAACCCGTTGCCCGGCTCCAGAGGATCGATCAGGTACGGGAAGCTCGTCGTCGGACCGGTCGACGTCGGAACCGACGAACCCGAACATCCCGACAGACCTGCGACGAGGAATGCCGCACCCAGACCCAGAAGCACACGCATCGAACGCCGACGAGTTCTCACCGGGAGATCCTGCCGCGCCGTGGCCGGTGACGCCAACACCACGGGTGGTCAGCCCGGGCGGGCTGCACCGATCCAGCCGTAATACCCGCCCCAGAGGTTGACCGAACCGTACTGGACGACCGTCAGCGAATTCGGCGCGTGGACGACTTGACCGCCGCCCACGTACACCGCGACGTGGCTGATGTCGTACGGGGAGGTCCCGTAGAACACGAGATCACCCGGTTGGAGTTGCGACAACGACACCTTGGCGGACATGTCGTACTGCATCTGCGCCGAATGCGGGAGGTACACGCCGACCCGCGCCCAGGCGTACAGGGCGAGCCCCGAACAGTCGAACCCGATGACGCCCGCGCCCGGACCGAAGCCCATCGACGGACCCGAGGCCGTGCCGCCGCCCCACGAGTAGCGAACCCCCAACTGGGAGATCGCCGCGTTGGCGACCGTCTGGCCCCGACCTCCCGACGACGGCGGTGGTGAGATCACCGGCGGCGGCGTGGGTGTGATCGAGGGCGGCACGGTCGCGGCGACCGTGGTCGGCGGCGCCGGCCGGGTCGTCGGTGGCGCACCCGGTGCCGTCGCGACGGGCACGGTCGTCCCCGTGGACCCCGTCGACGTCGGCGAAGCACCGCCTGGCCCGACGATGCCCGATGGCGCAACCGCGCTCGACGACGGCGCGCCGCCGTTCGAACCCGCAGACGATCCAAGAGAAGCTGCCGAGCCCAACGCCGCAGCAGCCTGCGCCTCGGCCAGTTGGGCCTGACGGCGTGCCACGGCGAGGGCGAGTTCTCCCTGCACGCTGTCCTGGAGTTTCTGCTGGTCGGCGATCAGCTTGGTCGCCTCGTCCTGTTGGCGTTGCAGATCGGCGACGACGGCCCGCTCGGACCGGTCGGCCGCCTGCAGGGCCGCGACGAGATCGGCAAGACCCTGTTGCGCGGCACCGAGCTCGTCGACGACCTGTTCGCGGTTGCCGATCCGGATCGCGGCGTAGCCGGTGCGTCGGGTCAGATCCCACTGACGCCCCTCGAGCGCGAACGAGAGGGGATCGCCCTGGTCGAGCCCGACATACGCCGACATCGCATACCGGGCGGCGTCGGCACGGCGCGCGGCCACCTGGCTCCGGGCGATCGCTTCACGCCGCTTCAGTTCTGTGGTCTGTGCGCTGAGCGTGGCACGACGAACCTGGGATTGATTGAACTTCTCGCCGATCTCACCGATCCGACCCTGCAGGTCGAGCAGTTGCCGCGCGATCCGGTCGGCTCGGGCCTGCAGGTCGCCGACGTCGTCCGCACCCGCCGTCGCCGACCCGGGAATCGTCATCGCCACGACACACACGATCGCCAGGAGCGCGGCGACCCACCGGGTGCGCGCCTCCAGACAGCGGGGGCGACGGTCGCCGTTGCGCTGGGGCTGTGTTGTGTCGTCCCGTTCGGCCATCGGGTGTCCCCTGCCTCATGGTTGATCGATGCGTCCCCGGCGGGACGAACGTCCACGGGCACGAAAACCCGCGGACCCCCCAATGATCGGCCGAACGCGATCGAATTTCAAGGTTGTCGTCCTGATAGCACGCGCGCCGGGTCTGCGCGCGGATCCTCGGAAACCACCGATCCGGGTCGGCTACTCCCACTCGATGGTGCCGGGTGGCTTGGACGTCACGTCGTAGACGACCCGGTTCACGCCCCGGACCTCGTTGATGATCCGGTTCGACAACTTCTCGAGCAGGTCATAGGGAAGACGTGCCCAGTCCGCGGTCATCGCGTCCTCCCCGGTGACCGCCCGGATGATGATGGGCCGGGCATAGGTCCGTTCGTCGCCCATCACCCC
>JAFDWI010000151.1 GCA_018268545.1 Actinomycetota bacterium | reverse complement strand
TCGCCGTCGCGCCGATGTGGCTCCCGAAGCAAAAAAGCACGGCCGTGGTCCTTGCGATCTTCCTGTCGTTCTGGACCTGGTGCTACACGTACCGGGCCAACGCTGCCAAGTTCTGGACCGGCCTGATCCTGTGCTGCATCGGCGCCATGCTGAGCTTCCTGATCATTCCCCTGATGTTGAACTTCGCCGTCTGGTTCTGGGCGATCATCGATGCGACGACCGCGTCGGACTCGTTCTATCGAACCGGCGTCCGCTGATCGTCCCGCCGCTCCGCCAGCCTGGCGAGGTCAGCAGTTCTTTCGGGTGCCACCGAGCGCCGACTTGACCTTGTCGGCCGGGAAGTCGCTGCGCCCGATGCGTGCGCCGCCACCCGGAAATGGGGCGTATGACATGACATTCCAATTGTCGCCCATCACGACGTAGGTCCCGCCTGCCTGACACAGCTCCGCTATGTCGACCTTGTTCGCTGTGCTGCTCGGCCAAATGGTGATCTGGAGATCGCTCGCTGTCGTGTCGCACATCCATTGGCTTTGCGGTGCCCCCGCCAAATATGTCGTGGTCTTGGCAAGATCAAACCAGTCTTTGCACTCGAAGCCCGAGCCTGCGAACTTCGCCTTGATCTGGTCCATCGAGGCATAGTGCGGATTGTCGTTGGACCCACCCAGCACGAAGAGTCCGACGCCAGCGGCCACGACCACGATCACCAGCACGGCCGCGCCGACCATCAACGGAACGGTCTTGTTCTTCTTCTGGACAGGCTCGACCGACGTTGGGACTCCGCCGTCACCCCACACCGGGGCCGGCGGCATCGCTCCCGGCGGACTCGGCAGTCCACCGGCGGTCGGCGCTGTCGCCGGACCACCGACGCGGGTCCCACACTTGCCACAGAATGTGCTCGAAGGTGCGACCGGGTTGCCACATGAGGCGCAGAACATGGGTTCTCCAAACGTCCGGACTGTTTGGATCACCACGGTACGACAGGATCCGCGCGCGTTGTCGTGGACAGATCGCGCGCACGTCTACCCCGTTTCGCGCCCGTCGCGCCATCACACGCTGCCGGCGATCGCCTCGACGATCTGGCCGAAATCCAACTCGCTGAGGCCCTCGCCGGCCCGGGACGGGAAATGCAGCACACTGTCCCAGTAAGTGGCGATCACGTTCCAGGGGTACGCGTCCGGGGTGTACAACAACAACCGCTTCGCCGCATGGTTCACCGAACCACTGACATCGTCGGCCTCCCACACATCGGTCAGCTCGTCGAACGTGCGCGGCAACCCCGGCGGATACCCCGGGATGACCCGCGCCGCCGCCGCCTCGAGTGGATGTGCGGAGGCATCCGTGCACACCACGACCACCTGACGGCGCCGGTCCGCGCTGCGATTCCACGGCGACGTCATCGCAACCGCAAGCGCCTCCAAGCCCGACTCGGGCTCGTCACCACCCCCGTCGGCACGCAACCCGGCGACAAAACCACGAAACACATCGAGCTGACGAGGCAGCTCGTAGAACGGCGTGACAACCATTGCGTCATCGGCAAAATCCAGATAATCCCGGTAGGCGATCGCTCGAACCCGCAATTCGGACACGTACTTCCCCTTGGCCTGCATCGTCGCGGTGAGACGCTCGTGAAAGCCCATCGCGTGATCCTTCACCAACCGCAACACCGGCCACATCGACGCGGTGATGTCGATCACGAACACGATGTCGACCGCATAGCCGAGACCCCCCACCGAGTGGCGACCACGAAGCCCCGAATCGAACACGGCTCGACCGATCTGGCCCGACAGTCCTGCCGCCGAATCGAACGCCGACGACGCGCCCGGCCGGATCTGCGACACCGTGCCACCAGCGGGCGGGCCCGTCGGCGCATGCGTCGCCGGGGGAATCGAAGCGTGAAAGCGTCGTCCGATCGTATTGAGTGTCGACGCCGACGACGGCGGACCCGCGCCGGGGGTCGGTACCGGTGCCGGTCGGTCCGCTCGGTCCGGTCTGTCCGCTCGGCGGCGGCGATGCACGCCGATGTCGAACTCGGCAAGATGATCGAGCACCGCCGATGCGTCGGGGCGAGCCGAAGGCTCCTTCGCCATGAGCGCGTCGATCAGACCACGAACATGTGCCGGCGCACTCGACTCGGGCAGGGGTGGCGGCGGTTCGGTCGTGATGCGGGTGATGACCGCCGCGACGGAATTGTCGTCGGGACGGGAGAACGGTGGCCGACCGTTCAACAACGTGTACAGCAACGCCCCGAGGCTGTAGAAGTCACTTCGGCTCGTCGCCGCGGCGCCCTGCAACATTTCCGGCGCCGCATACGAAATCGTCATCGCCGTGTCGGTCGTGGAGGTGTCGGACACCCCCGCGAAATGCGCGATCCCGAAGTCGCCCAGGCGAATCGCGCCGTAACGGTCCCGCAGCACGTTCGCCGGCTTCACATCGCGGTGCAAGATCCCCAAGCCGTGCGCGGCATCGAGCGCGCCCGTGAGATCGGCCGCGATACGAACGACCTCCTCCCACTCGAACCGCCCTTTGCTGTGCAACTCGTCCTCGAGCGACCCGCCCTCCAGGTACTCCAACACCAGATAGGGGTCGCCGTCGGGGGTCGTGCCGAGATCGAACACCGTCATCACCGCGGGCGTCCCCGTCAGCGACCCGATCGCCTGACACTCGCGCCGGAAACGCCGCAACGTCTCGTCATCGGCGCCACGGGTGCGCTGCACCACCTTGATCGCAACCGTCCGATCAAGACCCGGCTGGCGAGCGCGGTAGACGGTCGCGAACCCACCGAAACCGATCCGGTCCACGATCTCGAAACCCGGAATGCGCGGGACCGCCGAAGGAGCGTGTGGACTCATCGGCCCGGGTCACCGCCCGAGCCCACGTGGTGCGCCCATCGGAGTCCGCTCCCGCCTCCCGTCGACGTCATCGCAGCGCCGATCAGACGCTTCCGGCGATCGCGTCGATGATCTGACCGAACTCGATCTCGTTGAGACCCTGTCCGGCGGCCGACGGATAATGCAGGACGTTGTCCCAATAGGCCGAGATCACGTTCCACGGGTACACGTCCGGCGCATACATCAACAGTCGTTTCGACGCGTACTCCATCATCGAACCCTGCGGGTCGTCCCACAGATCGGTCAGCTCATCGAAGGTGGCGGGCATGTCGCTCGGATACCCGGGCACATAGCGCCCCTGGGATGCCTCGAGCGGATGCGCCGAAGCATCGGTGAACAACACCACGACATGGCGACGGCGGTCCATACCGCGCTCCCAATCGGAACCGAACGCCACCGCCAGACCCTCCAGCCCCGACTCGGGCTCGTCGCCACCGCCGTCGGCAGACAGCGCGCCGACGTAGGTGTTGAAGTGCTCCTGCTCTTCGGGAAGCCGGAAGAACGGCGTGTGGAACAGCGCATCGGACGGATTGTCGTAGTAGTCGCGGTAGACGACGACCCTGAGCCGCAGCGACGACACGTACTTGTCCTTCGCTGCCATCGTCTCGAGCAGACGATCGTGAAAACTCAGTGCGCCCGCTTTGACCTGCTCGATCACCGGGGTCATCGACCCGGTGATGTCGATGACGAACACGATGTCGACCGCGTAGCCGAGGCTCACCCCGAACTGGCTCGTGCCGCCGCCGGCGAACATCTCCGCAGGCGGCAGGTACGCCGCCATGTCATCCACCGGGGTGGTCGGCGGAATCGCTTCGGCGGCGGGCGCCGCTGCCGGAGCGGGCGCG
>JAFDWI010000150.1 GCA_018268545.1 Actinomycetota bacterium | reverse complement strand
CTCGTCACCGGCGCCAACTCCGGTCTGGGGCTGCTGACCGCGCGGGCGCTCGCCGGCGCCGGCGCCCGGGTGTTGCTCGCGTGCCGGAACCCAGAGCGAGCCGCAGCGGCACTGCGCGAGGTCGCCGGGGTCGCCCGAGGCCCGGCACCCGAGACGGTCGCGCTCGATCTCGCCGACCTCGACTCGGTCGCCGCGGCGGCAGCCGACGTCGCAGCACGCACCGACGCACTCGACATCCTCGTCGACAACGCCGGCATCATGGCCCCACCGCTCGGACGCACCGTGCAGGGCTTCGAGCGGCAATTCGGTGTCAACCACCTGGGCCACTTCGCCCTGGCCGGTCGGCTCCTGCCCAAATTGCTCGCCGCCCGCGCACCCCGGGTCGTGACCGTGTCGTCGAACGCACATCTGATCGGACGCATGCACTGGTCCGACCTCGACGCGCAGCATCACTACAGCGCGTGGGCGCGTTATGGCCAGTCGAAACTCGCGAACCTGTTGTTCACCGCCGAACTGGACCGTCGGGCGCAACTGCACGGCACCGACCTGGTCGCGGTCGCCGCGCACCCCGGTTATGCGGCGACCGGTCTGCCCCACAACGGCCCCGGCAACCAGGGCGCGAATCGCTTCATGGACAACGCGACGCGTCTCGCCGACCGTCTGTTCGCCCAGAGCGCCGAACAGGGCGCGATCCCCCAGATCCACGCGGCGACCGCCGTCGACGCGCAGGGCAACGACTACTTCGGCCCGAGCGGGTTGCTCGCGATGCGCGGCGGTCACGCGACACGCGTCACCCGGTCCGCGCACGCCCGCGACACCGCCGATGCGCGTCGGCTCTGGGAGGTGTCTGCCGAGATGACCGGGGTCGACTATGCCTGGCCCGATGCGGCCGGGTCCGATGCGGCCGGGTCCGACACCACGGGTTCACCCGACTGCTGAGGCCACGGCTCGAGACGGCCGGTCCTCAACCGTCGGGTCACGTCGGCCGGGCCGACCGGGTTGCGACGTGCCCGCGGCGGCGAAGCGACCGTCCCCAGGTTGACCCATCCCATCAGTTGCTCGTCGTCGACCATCGAGAACAATTCGGCCAGCACGGCACCGGTGCGAAGTGGTGCGGACTTCCAGATCGACCCGACCCCGAGCAGGTGCGCAGCCAACGTCATCGCATAGCCGGTCGCCGCGGCGGACGCCTCTTGTTCCCACACATCGACCTTGCCCGGCTTCGGCGAGAAGACGATCACGACCAACGTCGGCGCCAGGTACGCCTTGTCGCGCAACTTGGTGCGCCGGGCCTCGTCCATGTCGGGGTCTCGTTCGGCTCCCGCGGCGACAAGCGCTTCGCCGAACGCGGCCCGCTCCGCTCCGGACACGACGACGAAGCGCCACGGGTGCAGTTCGTTGTGATCGGGCACCGTGGTCGCCGCGCGCAGGATCACCTCGAGCTGGGCGTCGCTCGGGCCGGGCTCGTCGAAATGCTTGACGCTTCGGCGTGCCAACACAGCCTCGACGGCGGCGATGTTCGCGTCGTTCACGAGTCGGCCCGTGTTCGACACATCCCGGACGCCCCGGGGTGCCCCGAAGGGAAACCGACCGCGGCGGGCATTTCGGCCGGTTTCACCTGGAGGCATGCCAACAGCTCGGCGGTCGCGACCGCATCGTCGAGGGCCCGGTGCGCGCCGTGGTTGACGATCCCGAAGTGGTCACACAGGTACGCGAGGTTCGCCGGGTGATGCCCGCGGCGCCGCGCGAGGCGCATCGTGCACAGCGGGTGACGATCCCAGGGGATCCCGACCGCGGCGAACTCCGCGTCGAGGAACCCGATGTCGAACTCGGCGTTGTGCGCGACGATCGTGCGGCCTTCGAGCTGATCGGCGAGGTCGCCGACGATGTCACCGAAGGCGGGGGCACCTTGGACCATCGCGTCGGTGACTCCGTGGATGTGGGTCGGCCCCACGCCACAACCCGGGTCGATCAAGGTTTCCCACCGGCTTCGGGGCGTGCCGTCGAGGTCGACGAGCACGAGGCCGATCTCGATCGTGCGGGCGCCCCGTGCCGGCGACAGCCCGGTCGTCTCGACGTCGAGCACGGCGAAGCCCGCCGATGCAACGGGCGCGTTCGAACGGCGGCGTGACCTCGTCGATCCCCTGGGAGTCTTCATCGGTTCTCGAATCTAGAACTCCGGTGGGACAGCGCGACCCCATGATCGCCGCCGTGAGGTCTGCGATCGCGCGACGGGTCACCTCCACGACCTGCACATCGCCGCGGGCGGGCCCCCAGGCACCCGGTCCCGGCGCGGCCGTCGGCATCGGGTGCCGGTAACATCGGTGCCCCACGAGGGCCGTTAGCTCAATCGGTAGAGCCGCGGACTTTTAATCCGTTGGTTGTGGGTTCGAGTCCCACACGGCCCACCCAGATGTCCCGCGTTCAGGCCGCCTCGAGTTCGAGCAGCCGGGCCTTTGCGTCGAGCCCACCGATGTAGCCGCCGAGTGACCCGTCCGCTCGGACCACGCGATGGCACGGCACGACGATCGGGAGCGGGTTGGTCGCGCACGCGGATCCGACCGCGCGAACCGCTCTGGGGTTGCCGACGATCTCTGCCACCTCGCCGTAGGTGCGCGTCCGGCCATACGCGATCTCAGGCAAGCGACGTTGCACGAGCGCCCGGAACCCCTTCGACAGCGACCGGTCGAGGTCGAGGTCGAACACCTGGCGACGGCGTTCGAAGTACTCGTCGAGTTCGCATGCAGCAACATCGAGGCGGCCCGGCGCGTGCAGGATGCGCGGGCTGAGGGTGGATGCCAACGATTCCAGCACCTCGTCGTGTCCTTCGTTCGCGAATGCGATCCGGACGAGCCCGCCGGGCGTCGCGGCGAGCAGCAGGTCGCCAACCGGGCTGTCGAGCACGCGGTAGGCGACGTCGAGCAGCCCGTCGGCTTGCGCTGCCCGCTCGAGTCGCCGGTGCAGCGACGCCAGCTCTGCAGCGTCAACGGGTGCACGAAGTGTCGCGAGATCATCGTTGCCAGGCCGGTCATCCATGTTCGTCTTCCTGTCTCGACACACCCGAAGGTGCCTTCCGAAGGTTCTTGCGCGCGTCGGCGGCGGCCCTGCGCGTCGCGTCGACGCTCCCGCCCAGGACGGCCGCGATCTCCGAGTAGGACATCCCGGCGCCATAGCGGTACGTGACCACCTGGCGTTGTCGCTCAGGCAGTTCCAGGACGATCTCCCGGAAACCGGTGTCGTCGACACCGGGGAGCCCGAGCTCGGTCGGGGTTTCGGGAAGCTCGGCAACCGGAAGCGGATCACGGTGCGCGGCACGATGCACGTCGATCGCCTTTCGGCGTGCGATGGTCACCAGCCACGCCTCGACGTTGGCCTGTTCGGGCAGGTCCGGGTAGGCGCGCAGCGCGGCGAGGAACGTTTCGGACCATGCGTCGTCGGCGTCGTCGACAGCGAGCATCGACCGGCACACGCGCAACACGGTCGTGGCGTGGTGCTCCACAACGGCTTCGAAGGGTTGCTTCATCTTCGACCCGATGCGATTCGCTCACCCGACTCGATCACGCAGTGAAGACGGAGAACGCTCAGCAAACGTGAGATGCCGAACGAAACTTTTCGCCACGTGAACCGAAGGTGAACTGTCGTCGGGCGAACAAGTCGAAGTCGGCCGGCCACTACGCTCACGCGGGGTCGAACGCGAGGCGAAGCTCGCTCGGCCCGTAGATGCTCATGAACGGTTTGAGCACCGGGTCGCCATCGAGTCGGAGATTCCGCAGCCGGGGCGCGAGCGCCCCGAACGCCTCTTGCAGTTCGGCTCGGGCAAGGTTGGCGCCCAGGCAGTAGTGGCGTCCGGTGCCGAAGGTCAACGGAGTGAACGAGCCTCGATCGGCCGACACGTCGAACGCGTGAGGGCACGTCACGACATCGGGGTCGTGGTTCGCGCCTGCCGCCAGGAGGTACACCATCGATCCGGCGGGGAAGGTGACCCCGCGGTGGGTGACGTCTTCGAGCGCGACACGGATGGTGCCCGACGCGGTCGGGTCAAAACGGACGACCTCCTCGACAGCGGGCGCGATCGACCCCGGATCGGTCGCAAGCCGATCCCACTGGTCGGGATTTCGGGCGAACCACATCATCCCGAGTCCGAGTTGGTTGCGGGTCGTGTCGGTGCCCGCCAACAACAGCCCGATGACCAGATCGAGCAGCTCGCGGTTGCTCAACCGGTCGCCGTCGTCCTCGGCAGCGACGAGCATCGACAGCAGGTGATCCGCGGGCTCGGCTCGGCGCGCCTCGATCAACTCGGCGATGTACGCCTCCATGTCATCGAGCGCCGCTTCGATCTCGGGGAGGTCCACGGCGAGGTTGAAGCTGAACTGTTTCATGATCGCCTCCGCCCACGCCGAGAACCGGTGCCACTCATCGGGAGGGGCGCCGACGATGCCGGCGATGATCACGATCGGGTACTCCTCGGCGATGTCGTGCATCAGCTCGAAATGCCCGATCGGCCCGAAGTGTTCGAGCTTGCGCTCCAGATACGTTCGCATCGCGGGGCGGAGGCCGGCAACCGAACGAGGCGTGAAGGCCGGTGAGACGAGGCGCCGGATGCGACGGTGCGCTTCGCCTTCGAGCGAAAGTAGGTTGCGCATGGACCGGTCGTACAACGGCCCCGAGGTGATCCCCTGGGCTTCGAGCAGTGACGCCCCGATCGTGGCGAAACGGGCGTCGCCCCAGAGAGCTTTGACGTCGTCATACGCGATCACGATCGGCCACAGGTCGCTGTGGGCCACCCAGTGCCCGTCGTGATGCAGCGCGGCGACCTGGGTTCGCACACCATCGGACCCGGCGGGGTCGAACATGTCGAGGTGCGGCAATCCCGCATCGCCCACCGACGTTCCGGGTTCGCCCCATTGCCCGGTCCGGTTCACCGTGGCGATCCTACCGAGGGCTCCCACATCGTGTCGGCGCACGACTCGTCACCACCAGGCCACTCGATTGCACCGTTTGTCGTGTTCCTGCCAAGAGGGATTCGGGTCGGCGTCGCGGTCGGTCGGGATCTGCCGATTGAGTCCCGTGGGGGGATTGCACGATCCTCATGCCGCGGTCGGTTCGCCGTGGTGGCCGGGTCCGTTCGGGCCGCGAGGTTGTTGCTGGTGGCCGGGGGGTTTGTGGTGGCGTTGCCCGGTGAGGTGGTCACCCGATG
>JAFDWI010000014.1 GCA_018268545.1 Actinomycetota bacterium | reverse complement strand
GGCGACACCACCCACGGGCGTCGCCGACACCGGAGCGAAGAGCGACATCTGTTCGGTTCGATCCTCGGCGATGTCGTCGAGCTCACCCTCGACGACACGGCGGTGCGCGGTCGTGACCAGGTGGTGCCGCCGAACCCGGGTGATCTCGGCCGCGTGGGATTGCAGGCGCCGATCCGGTGGAACGAACAGTGCAGCGACCGTGGCGGTCTCGCCGCGTCGGGCCCGCACGAAACGGCCGACGGCCTGTCGGAAGAACAACTCGGTGGTGGTCGTCGTCGCGAACACCCCGACGGTGAGCCGGGGGATGTCGACACCCTCGGAAACCATTCGGACCGCGACGAGCCAGGGTTCCTCCGATGCCGCGAATCGTGCGATCTTGGCCGATGCGCGTGCATCATCGGACGTGGCGATCGCGGGCGCGATCCCGTGGGTTCGTTGCATCGACGCGGCGATCGCCTTGGCGTGGTCCTGGTCGGTCGCGATGACGAGCCCGCCGGCGTCGGGCTGGGACGTTCGTATGGTCCCGAGCCGCTCGTGCGCCGCGGCGATCACCGCGGGCAGCCACCGACCGTCTACGGACAGTGCGGTTCGGAGGCGCTGCGCGGCGAGGGCCGGCGCGAGCGGGTCGGCAAACGAGGCGACGCGGTCGACACCTTCGTTGTCGATCCACTCCATCTCACCGTCGAGCGCGGGAAACTCGACCTGGCGAACGACGTTCGCGTCGGCGAGTGCATCGCCGTAGCCGTACTCGAAGTCGGGGAGGGCCTCGTCGAGGCCGTAACGGACGAAGGGGATCGCGTGGGAATCCGAGCGGAACGGCGTGCCCGACAGCGCCAGCCGCCAAGCGGCATCCGTGAACGCTTCACGTACCGCCTGGCCCCAGGCGCGATCGTCACCTGCATGGTGGATCTCGTCCAGAACGACGAGCCCGCGCTCGGAAAGACGGGCGAGCGCGTTTGTCGAGGTCGCGACCTGCTGGTAGGTGGTGACGATGCCGTGGATGTCACCCGGGAGCGATCCGTCCGTCGGCCGCCAGGCATCTTCGAGGACGAGGCCCATACTGCGAGCCGCCGCGGCCCACTGGGTCTTGAGATGGGCCGTCGGTGCGACCACGACCACCCGGCGCCCGGGATGATCGACCATGCGCCGCCTGAGCGCGACGAGGGCGAACGTGGTCTTCCCTGCCCCTGGGGTCGCGACCGCCAGGAAGTCGCGGGAATCGGCCTCGTCGAGCCGTTCCAGGGCGCGTCGTTGCCATCGTCGGAGGCGGACCGTCGTCGTCATCGATGCGACAGGTAATGGGTGAGCGCGCGTTCGAGGCGACCCGGGTCGGCGGTTCCGCACACCTCTCGGATCGAATGCATCGCGAGCTGTGCGACACCGACATCGGCGACCGGGATGCCCGTGGTCGTCGAGAGGACCGGTCCGATCGTGGAGCCACAGGGCATTTCCGAGTGGGAGACGAAGTGTTGGATGTCGACGTCGGCCGCGTCACACGCCGCGATGAACGGCGCGGCACTGGTGACGGTGGTGGCGTACCGCTGTCGTGCGTTGTGCTTGAGGACTGGTCCGCCGTTCAGGTGGACGACGTGGTTCGGGTCGTGACGTTCGGGATGGTTGGGATGCGTCGCGTGCGCCATGTCGAGCGAAAGGGCATGGGAGCCGACCAGCGCCCGAAGGTGTTCGTCGCGGTCGGCTCCGACACTCCGTCCGATCCGTTCCAGCACGTTGGCGATGAACGCACTCTGTGCCCCGGTGGCGGTCGCACTGCCGACCTCTTCGTGATCGACCAGGACGACGACGCTGATCACGTCCTCGGCGTCGCACCTGATCAGGGCCTCGATGGCTGCATGACACGAGACCAGGTCGTCGAGGCGGGCCGAGGCGAGTAGCTCGCCGGTACCGCCCACGCATCGGGCCGGTTCGAGGTCGTAGGGTGCGAGATCCCAACCGCGGATCGCGGCAGGAGCCACGTCGACGATGCGGGCGACGTGGTCGATGAATGCACCGACGGACGATTCGAGTCCGAAAAGCAACTGGAGGTGTTCCTGTCGGTCGAGCTTGAGACCGTTGTCGTTGACGCCCCGGTCGAGGTGGATCGCGAGCTGCGGGATCCGCAGGATCGGTCGGTCCTCCAGTATCGGGCGGACCTCCAGATTGTTGCCCGTTTCCACGAGCACCCGGCCTGCCAGGCCGAGATCCCGGTCGAGCCAGGAGTTGAGCAGCGGCCCGCCGTAGACCTCGACGCCGAGCCTCCGGCAACCCGCACGCACGGATTCCGGGTGGACCTTGATGCGAAAACCGGGGCTGTCGGTGTGCGCTGCGGCGATCCGGAACGGCGTCGTCGGCTTCGCGTCCCGGCCGATGGTCCACGCGATGAGGCTCCCGTCACGCCGGATGAAGCATCTGGTCGAGGTGGCTTCCAGCGTGTCGGTGGCATCGAACGCCTCGAACCCCGCTTCGAGGAGCAGACCGGCGGCCGTGTCCACCGCGTGCCACGGGGTGGGGGACCGGTCGAGGAACCCGCACAGCACGGACAGGTCGGTGGATCCGGAACCGTTCACGGTGCGCCAATCTATCGGGAAGGCGGATCGCGGCCGGGCTGTGGTCCGGTCGGGGGACACCCGGTCGTGGTTCATTCGGCCCGATTCGAGCCCTGCCGTGCAGTGAGCCTCAAAATCAGCCGAGAACGGCCGAATGGGGAGACGGTCCACCGCGCGCGTCGCCCCACGGGCAAGGATGGGTCGGCACGAACGAACCACGTACGGCGTCGTCGTACGAACCGGGTGTGAGGAGACAACCCAGACGTGTTCGAAAACTTCAGTCTCGACAACCTGAGGATTCGCAACAAGCTGATCGCGCTGTTGGCGCTGCCGATCTTGGCGTTGGTCGCGTTCGCCATGTCCGGCTACAGCCAGCGGAACGAGACCGCCTCCGTTGCCGATTCGGACCAGAAGATCGTGGCGGGAGCCGCCGCGACGTCGGACCTCGTCGACGCGATGCAACAGGAGATGATCGCGACCGTCAGGGCAATGCCCGAAACGACGCAGAATGGATTTCCATCGCAACTGCAAGGCCAGTTGAAACCGGTCCAACAGAAGACCGACCGGGCATACCGGGCATTCACGGCGTCGATGGGCGCAATAGCCATGTCGAGCAAATCGGATGCAGCCGCCAAGCTCCCAACCGCTGAAGCCCAGTTCACGACGTTCACGGGCTATCGTGAGCAACCTCAGCCCGACTGGCTGCTGCAACTCAGCGGTTACGACTCGACGATCACACCGTTCGTGGATTTTGTCCGATCGTTGTCGGGTCTGACGAGCACCCCCGAAGTTGTCCTTCCGCTCGACCAGCTATCGGCAATCTTGGCCTACAACCTTCCGACGGTCGAGCTCGGTGTGATGGCATCTCGAACCTCCAGCGCTTCGCCGGAGGCGTGGACAACTTCGCCTTCAGCTTCCTCCTCAACGGCAAATCTGACTCCCCAGCAAGAGGTCTACAACCTTGCCGTCAAACAGGACAAGGCGAACTCGAACCTCATCAACATCGCCGCTGGAACCGCGATCTCGGGCTACTTTTCCAAGTCGAGCGGACTCTCGAAGTCGACGGCCCTTTCTGAAGTGCTCGGTACAACATGGGGACTCCAGGGTCCCATGGTCGGTCAGCAGGCCAGTTGGACTGGGCCAGGTTATTTCGAAAAACCAAAGACGATCGTGCCTGTCACTGATGTTCAGGCGTACGCGACCTCGCTCGATG
>JAFDWI010000149.1 GCA_018268545.1 Actinomycetota bacterium | reverse complement strand
GCGCTGCCCGGGTCGACGACGAGGCTCGGCGTGTACCCGACGTCGGCCATGGCCTGGAAGATCGCGGGCGCGGTGAATGCGAGCACGAGCGCGTCGGACTTGCCGACGAGTGGTTGGATGTAGGTCCGCACGTTGTCGAGGTTCTGCGAGATCGCCTGGAAGCTGGTGACCTTCATGCCCTTGGACTCGAGGACCTTGGCGAACGATTCATAGGGGCCGCGCACCGTCGGGGTGTCGAGTGCGACGATCCCGATCTTGTCGAATGCGCTCGCGTGCTCGGGTTGCAACACGCGGAACAGGCCCCAGTTCGACTCGGTCGGCGAGGCCCGCCCGACGACCGCTTGCAGCTTCGAGGTCTGGTCTGGGTACGAGGCGTTGATCGCCGGGATCGATCCGAGCCCGCACTTTTCGCGTGGGGCGATCGTCGGTTCATCGAGTGCGGCGCCGCCGCCGACCAACATGAAGTCGGACTGGCAGGCGTCGGTGACCACGGCTGCGGCATTGAAGAGCTTGGCATCGCGGTCCTCGATCACGATCTTTCGACCGTTGATGCCGCCGGCTGCATTGCACCACGTCGCGAACGCCTTTGCGACCCGTGGGTAGGCGGCGCCCAGCCCGGGCGACAGTGTGTTGCCGGCGTCGTTGAGTACGCCGATGTGGATGTCGGTGTCGGTCACTCCGCGGACCTTCACGCCACCATTGGCCGACCCGGCGCTCTTGTCGGAGGCCGGGCCGCAGATCTTCCCGAGCGATCCGAACACGCCGGGTGCACCGCTTGGCACCGCGCCTGCCGTCGTCGTAGCGCCGCCGGTCTCGGTCGATTTCGGGGCGGACCCGCTGCTCGTGTGCCCGCAGGCCGACGCCACCAGGGTCGTGGCGACGAGCAACGTCGCGGGCCATCGAAGCGGGTTCCGTCGGACTGGCCGATTGATCTGATGAGTCCGCGGTGATGGCATGCGCTGCCTCGATTCGTTCCGGCTCCGAGGCCCCGACCCCGGCGCAACGTGGCGTGGTTGTAGGGCCGAGTATATGGGCCGTCGAACTGGTTGGTGCGCCATCCTGACCGGTCGTGTCGCCCCATTGTGCACTCTGCGTGCCGAGCGATTCATCTGATCAATCGCAAAATCCGGGATCGGGGCAAAAAAAGCGTCGCAACCTATTGCATTCAGAGGGGATCGGGGTACGATACGGAGAGTCCTGCTGCGAAGCCGGAGAGTCGTGACGGAAGAAGGGGTGTCGGATGTTCGGACTTCGTAGAGCGTCGGTTCACCCGGAACCCGACGACGCGTCGGTCTCGGAACGTCGGCGGGCTGTGAATCGGCGCCTGCGTGTCCGTGACGATCGAGGCACCGCGATCGTCGAGGCCGCATTCGTGACGCCGGTGTTCATCCTCATGATCTTCGGGATCTTCGAATTCTCGGGGTACGTGATGGCCCGCAACGGCGCGACGGCGGCGGTCAAGGCCGGGTCGCGGATGGCCGTCGTCCAGGGGAACAATGCGTTGGCGGACCGCGAGATTCTCCGCCGGATGGCACTCGGAGGGGTCGGAGCCGACCAGGAGCACATCGACCGGGTCGTGATCTGGAAGGCGTCGGGGCCGAGCGACACGGTCCCCCCTGCGTGCCTGACCTCACTGAGCAACGTCACGACGAGCACCGTGAAATGCAACGTGTGTGTCGACCCGCAGGGGAACTCCGGCGGCTACACGAAGGCGAAGCTGCCGCTGACCACCGATTCGACTCCGGCGGCAACCCTCGGCCCCGGATACGCCGACTACTGGTTCGGGTGCAACCCGCCAGGGACGGTCGGGTCGCGGCTCGACTGTGGTTGGCCGCCCCAGACGCGCAACGTCGACACGCCGTCACCGACCAACATCGCGTTCTGTAACTCGAATCCGACCGCCGCGAACTGCGTGTACCCCGACTACGTCGGGATCTACATCCAGGTGACGCACCGGTTCTACACGGGACTCTTCGGGTCGACCACGACGGTGACCGCACAGTCGATCAGTGCGATCGAGCCACAGGGGTATGAACATTGACCATCGCCCGCCTTCGACGATTCTTCCACCGCCCGATCCGCACGCGTCGGCGCGACCGTGGTGCCGTGTTCATCGAGTTCGCGCTGGTCGTGCCGGTACTCGCACTCTTGGCGATGGGTGTCGTCGAGTACGGATTGGCGTGGAACGCGACGAACGACGTCAACTCCGCAGCCCGTGACGCTGCCCGGGTCGGCTCCAGCGCGAGTAACTACAAAAATGCCGATCAGCAGATCATCCGTCAGGTTGCAACCGGGTTGACCTCGACCGAGGTGAGCCAGATCAAACGGGTGATCGTGTACGCCGCGGCCCCCGGGTCCAGCGCTGTGCCGGCGGCGTGCCTCGGTGTCACGCCGAGCCCACCGGGCTCACCGAGTGCCACCGGTGTGGCGGGCAAATGCAACGTCTACAGCCAACAACAGGTGGCGTGGGTGCGGTCGAACCCGACCAGCGGCTCCAACTTCTCGACATCCAGCCCGTGTTCGTCGAACAACTGGGACTCGAAATGGTGCCCGGCGACACGCAACAACAGCCTGTTCACGAACAATCTCGATTACGTCGGAGTGCTGATCGAGATCAACCACGCGAGCGCAACCCACTACGGGTTTGGGAATCAGGACATCACCCGAACCGCGGTCTTCCGACTCGAACCGGCCTACGCCGGTTGAATGCGAGGCACGTCATGAGAACTCGACTGCAGGCCAAGATCCCCACCGCCCGTCGGCTCGACGGGTTGACGCGTGCCTCCACACGGGTCGATGCCGACGATGGCGGGTACGTGTTCATCATGGTGGCATTGTTGATCATTCCGATCATGGCCTTCTCGGCGCTCGCCGTGGATGTGTCGTCGTGGTACAGCCGTGCGACGGAGCTCCAGCGGTCAGCCGATGCCGGCGCGCTCGCCGGGGTCGTCTGGATGCCGAACCAGACGAGTGCGAACACCGCGTCGGCGAACAACCTCACGACCAATGGGGTGACCGGAACCTCACGGGCCACGTTCACCGACGGCGTCGGATCGAAACCCAACTCGTGGAAGGTGTGCGTCACCGATCCACGGGTTCCGCAGTTCTTCGGGTCGTTGTTCGGCGCCCCGGAGTCGATCACCCGATGTGCGACCGCGCAATACAACCTGCCACTCCAACTCGGGAGCCCGCTCAACTATTTCGGTGGCTACTCGGGGAGTTGGTCGAATCTGAACCTCGGCTACACCCCGGCGAACTATGCGACAGCCCCACCTCAGCGGTCGAGCGTCGATTCGTACGGATACTGTGACGTGAACTACAACGGCACGTACCCCGGGTATTGGACGCTCAACTATGGATGGAGTTACACGTCCGATCCGGGTCCTCACTCCGACGGCAACGGCCAGCTCCCGACCTGCACCTGGGGTGGCGGATCGCCGATACCGCCGGCAAAGAGTACGGGTCTCTGGGCGGTCATAGAAGGGCCGGCAACCGATGCGCAAAACGGTGACGCGTATTCCCCACGGTGCTACATGGACGGTGGAGACTGTACGAGCCAGACCAACACGCAATATCGCCTCGACCCGTCGCACTCACATTCCGAAGCTGGCGGTTCAAGCCACGCGATGGGCTATTGGTATGCCATCGACGTAAGTACCGCGGGACCGATTCAGCCGCAGGTGTTCGATGGCGCCTACAACATGAACGGAGGGATGCTCAACGGCACGGGTGACAGCGGTTGGGATTCCACGACGTTCAACACCACCTACACCGTCTACAACAAGACGTCGAGCCCACTCGACTTGTCGAGTTACCAACAGATCATCTGCCAGGTGACGGTCGGGGCCGATGCAGCATGGCAGAACACGTGGATGAACCTGTGCCCGAGCCCGATCAACGCTTCGGCCGGCGACCGCTACATGCTCAACATTCGGACCTGGAACTCGGATCAGACCCAGGGCAACGGAACGAACGGGTATGCATTGCGTGCCGTCGAAGGGATCCAGGCATCGACATGCGTCGGCGCGGTGCACGTCGGTGACCCGACCTGCTATGGGACCGGCCCCCAACCGACGCTCTCGGCATATGGCGACATGGCAATCTACAACAACATGCCCAGTGGAACGTCGTACTTCTACCTCGCGAACGTGCTTCCCCAGTATGCGGGAATGACATTGGTACTCGACCTGTACGACATCGGTGACGGCGACGGCAACATCTACGTTGGTGTTCGAGCACCCAGCAACTCGAACGCCAATGGCCAGACGATCAACAACTGCACGGTCACGCGGTTCGGTATCTACCAGACGAACGGGAATCCGGGCGCGACGGACCCGACCATGAACAACAAGGCGATCTCGCCATGTCAGATCCAGAGCACCGTCGCGGGCCAGTCGAGCCCGGACAACGGGAAGTGGTTGGAGTTCAAGATCCCGATCCCATCCGATTACGGTCAACCGACAGGCTCGATGCCGTGTAACCCGACGATCAACGCGGTCAACCCGACGACGGGCGTCAAGATCCCCGGTAGTTGCTGGTGGCAGATCTACTACAACTCTGACGGTCAGCTGCACGACGTGACCACCTGGAGCGCGCACATCGAGGGCGACCCGGCCCGCCTCATCCAGTAACCGCCGCCCGGCTCCACGCACGCGGAGCCCGTGCTTCGCAGCAGTTGAGGCTTCGGCCGCGATCGGGGGCAGGTGCCGATCGCGAGCCGGGAGCG
>JAFDWI010000148.1 GCA_018268545.1 Actinomycetota bacterium | reverse complement strand
GTTCTCGGCATCCGTCGCACATGGACATTTCCCGGATGTGTCATCCTTGATCCACATCGTGTGGTCGACGACCTCTTGCGCGGTCAGGTCCTTGCCGTTGGAGAACTTGACGCCACTTCGGAGCGTGAGCGTCCACGTCTTCAGATCCTTGGAGTCGATCTTGTCGGCCAGTTGGTTGTAACGGTGGTTCGAGTTGTCCTCGACCGGCTTGCCGTTCCACTCTTTGTCGTCGGGGTCCCCGAAGGTGATGAGCGGATCGAACACGGCGTAGGCCATCTGCACGTCGGCGGGTTGCACGAGCTGCTGGTTGGGCGAAGTGTTGAGCACGTCGCTCTCCATCCCGTACGTCATCGTGCCACCGGACCTGGGGGTGCCGTCGTGGACCGGTTTGTTCACCGTCTTTTCCGGGAACAGCCCGGCACCGCCTTGGGAACCGGGCAGTGTGGAATTCGTGCCCGTGGTGCTGGTCTTGTTGTTGCTGCACGCGGTGACCACGACCGCGACGGCCAGTATCACTGCGGCCCACTTCAGACGATGGTGTGACACGGAATCATTCCCCGTTCGACGATCCGATTGATCTGTGCCGTCGGACACAGCATCGACGGCATGGTCCGACATGGTAGTGGGTGACGCGCCTCGATGTCGGTGATCGGCGTGGTGGGGGCCACGGCGTTCGCGCCGCGACCCCCACCACCATCACTTGACCTCGTACAGCCCGGCCGGGTCGATGATCCCCAGCGAGTTCGGCGCGGGCACCGAGAGCCCACTGATGCTCTTGGCGAACACGTTGCCCCAGTAGTCGAACACCAGCGGGATGATCACCACATCCTTGGCGACCTGGGTCTGGATCTTGTCGTAGATCGCCTTGCGCTTGGTCACGTCCGCGGTCTGACGGCCCTGGTTGAGGAGCGCGTCGATCTCGGGACGGTTGTACTTGGTGATGTTCGCGGAACCCGTGGAGAGCAACCCGCCGTACATCGCGCCGTCGGGATCGGGGTTCATCCCCGACCGGAAACACGACGAGTTCCACTGGATGTTGCCCCCGCCGCTCAGCAAGGTGCTCACCAGGACCGCCTGGTCGACCTGCTTGAGGGTGTTCGTGATCCCGACCGCCTTGTCCTGCGCGGTGAGGATCTGGTTCACGCCGGTGGACTCGGGCGTCGCGATGCAGATGCTCTGCACGTCCATCTTCACGCCCGCCTTGGTCACCCTGGCAACCAACTCCTTGGCCTTCGTCGGGTCGTAGCGGGGGACCTGACCGGTCGGGTCGTACCAGGGGCTGCTCTGGGGGAAGAACCCGTAGGAGGGGATCCGAGTGCCCTGGTAGTACTTCTGGTTGATCTCGTTCCGGTTGATCGCATACGCGAACGCCTGGCGGGCTGCCAGTGCGGTCGGGTCGTCCAGGGAACGGATCGCGGTCTGTTGCGGTGTCTCACCCGGCTTGGGTGTGGCACCGAAGGGCGGCTTGGTGATGTTCAACACGAGGATCGTCGAACTCGACCCCTCGGCGGGTTGCACCCGCAGGTTCGAGCTACGCTTGGCGCCCACGAGGTTCGAGGTGTCGGCCGTGCCCATGATCTGCACGCCACCGGACTGCACGGCCTGCAGACGGGTCGTCGAATCCGCGAGCGGCTTGAACACGATCTTGTCGAGGTAGGGCAACTTGGCGTCGTGGTTGAGCCGGTCGACCCCGAAGTAGTCGTCGTTGCGCACCACGGTGTAGTTGTCGCCGACGTGGGATTCGTACTTGAACGCACCGGCACCGATCAGGTGGGTGTAGTCGGGGTTGGTCGGGTCCGGCGCCGCGTTGCGTGCCGAGGATTCGGTGATCCAACCGAGGCCGCCGCCGGTGAGCACGGCCGGCCAGGTGACGACCGGCTCCTTCAGGGTGTACTGCACGGTCAGGTCGCCTTCGGCGGTCACCGACACGATCTCCTTGGCATCCTGTGCACAGGAACAGTTCGAGGTGGCCATCGCCCACTTGGTCGAATCGACGACCTGTTGCGCGGTGACCGGTTGGCCGTTCGAGAACTTCACGCCGGCACGCAACTTGAGCGTCCAGTGCTGCAGGTCGTCGTTCGTGGACGTGAGCGAATCGGCCAGTTGGTTGTACGCATGATCGGTGTTGTCGGTGACCGGACGACCCTTGAACGTCCCGTGGTCACCGAACCTGGTGAGCGGGGCGAAGACCGCTGCGGCCAACTGCACATCGGCAGGTTGGATCGGATTCTGGTTCGGCGACACCGACAACACGTCGCTCTCGAGCCCCCAGGTGACGGTGCCACCACGAACCGGCGTGCCGTCGTGGACCGCCTTGTTGACGAGCTCGGTGGGGAACAGCCCGCCGCCCTCGGTCTGGGCCGTTCCGTTCGTCGATCCGTTGTTGCCGGACCCGGACTGACCCTTCCCGGAACTGCCGTTGCTGCAGGCTCCGGCAACGAGCGCGAGCGCACAGGCGATCGCGGCGAGACGCGATGTTCGTCCGACCTTCGGTAAATGCTTCACGATGCCCCCTTGGTGTTCGACGATGGTGTCGGAGCCGATCGCCCCCGGCGAGCGGCATCTCGAAACGCATCGTATCCACCGAATCGGTGTAGCAAACGTCACATCACGCAATTGTCATGTTCGGGTTGTTCGTCCCGTAACGCCGATAATACCCGTTCTGTAAAGTATGGATTGGGGAAGAGGTCAACCGAGGTCGTCGAGCATCGCCCGGATCTCGACCAGGCGCTCCTCGATCGGGCCCGGCAGTTCGGAGCCGGCTCGCTGATGCGCCGATCGCAGACGCTCCAGGGTCGCCGCCTCCTCGGTGGTCAGCCCGAGCCGATCGAACATTCCGGCCAACAGGACGAAGAAGTCATCCACGACGACGCCGCCGGCGTCGACCTGGGCATCGACGGTGTCCATGTGCAACAGCAACGTGGCTTCGGCGCTCTCGGTGTGACCGGCGCCGATCAACGCGACGGCCTCGTCACAGAGCCCTTCGATCCGTGCACGGTCCGTCAAGGGATCGAGTGCCCCTTGGAGCGGCTGTCGACGGACCCGCGCCCAGGCGTCATCGAGCGCATCGGCAAGCGAACGCCCGAACAACGGTGGTTGCGGCTCGGCAGGACGTTCGGGCTCGGCCTCGACGGGCACCGATGGTTCCGTCTCGGTTCGGGGCGTGGCCGGGTCACCACCGCCTCGCATGAACTCGTCGTCGATCAGGTCGGCTTCCTGGTCGCGACCGGCGGCGCGCAGCGCGGCCACTCGGGCAACGCGGGCCAGTCGATCGATCGGTCGACTCACCGCATGCGAATCGACGAGGTTCGTGATCTCGGTGAGCGCCACCGACGACTCGCCGTCGAGGGTCGACGCACGCGCGTCCATGATCCGGAGTGCGGCGCCGAGGTCGTCGTCGACCGGACGACCGTGTGCGAGCGCGTGCGCCCCTGCGGCGTCGTTCGCCGAGAGTCGCAGCGCCGTCGTAGCGATCGCGCTCGGTGCGCTCGGTGTCACCGTCGCGAGCAC
>JAFDWI010000147.1 GCA_018268545.1 Actinomycetota bacterium | reverse complement strand
GGTTGCCCGCACGGCGCCGACCGCTGCCCGTCGGGGAAGCGGCTCGGAGGCGTCGGTTCGGGTGTCGGGAACGCGTCGGACTCGGTGCTCGCACCGGTCGCGGCTCCGACGATCGGCGTGAGGAAGTCGACGTCGTCCCAACCCGCGGGCGGCCGGGTACCGAGGTTCGGGTTCAACCCCAGCGGGGTGTTCAGGCTGAACAGGTTCGGGTTCGCGACGGCAGGACATTGGCTCTTGATGAACTGCGAGTTGCGGACCACGACCATGTCCAGGCTCGGGATCACGTAGATCCACTGGCCGTCGAACCCGCTCGCGTAGTAGATCGAGCCCTGCACGCCCGGCATGGTCATGACCCACCACATGAAGCCGTACTGGCCGTCGGAGTTCGGTACGGTCTGCCACGCGTCGTGCACCCACTGCGATTGCACGACCTGGTTGCCGTTCCAGTTGCCCTGGTTGAGGAACAACAGCCCGAAGCGAGCGAAGTCACGCGTGGTCATGTCGAGGCAGCAGTAGGTGAGGGTGTTGTTCATCGCGTCCTGCCACCATTCGACCTGCGAGATTCCCAGCGGGTCGAACAACACCTGCTTGGCGTACGCCGCCACCGACATGCCGGTCGCCCGCTGGATCACGGCCGAGAGCAGCATCGCGTCACCGCTGGAGTAGCTCCATCGGGTGCCCGGTACGTGGGTGAGCGGACGGCTCTCGGCATAGGCGAGCTCGTCGGCGGACAGCCCCATCTGGATCACGTCGGACTGGTCGATCGCCGAGGGGTTGTAGCTCTCGTTCCATTGCAGTCCCGACGACATCGTGATCACGTCACGGAGCGTGATCGCCGCCTTGGGTGTGCCGACCCACGACGGGATGTAGTCGGCCATCGACACGTCGAGGTTCGGGATCTTGCCCTGGTGGATCGCGATCCCCACGAGCGTCGATGCGAACGTCTTGGCCACCGACCAGCTCGCCGCCCACGACCGTGGGCCCGCACCGGGCGCGTAGCACTCGTGGACGATCTTACCGCCACGGACGATCACCACGCCCTGGGTGTAGTGCTGCGGTTGCATCGCGTAGGTGCAGCCGGCGGTGAGCCCTGCCGCATCGAGGCCCATCGACGCGGGTGACGCAGTCTGCCAGCCGCCGTCACCGCTCGACGGCGCGGTCGTGGTGGTCGGGCCGACCGCACCGGTCGGTGCCGCGACGGCGACGAGCATCGTGATGGCCGTTACGGCCGCGATGATCCGTCGCCGCGTGCCGATTCGTGGCGCGCGCTCAGTTGTTCCATATTCGATCATGTGTGTCCCCTTTGTCGTCCCCGCTGACCGCACGACCCTAGCCCCCGCCCCACCCGCCCCACCCCACTTCTCGAATGTCGGGGCGCAAAGTGCGCCCAGCGCACTTGAGCGCGCTGCATTGGGCAAGCAACGCCGGATCGGGGCCCGTGCCCGCCACCGCCGGATCGCCGCGCGAGACTCGCCACCATGGCGACACCCCCCGAGCTGGTCCATCGCGACGACGAACGCGGCGTGGTGACACTCACGTTGGATTCGCCGGCCAACCGCAACGCACTGTCCGCGCAACTGATCGGTGAACTCTCGGACCACCTCGACCGCATTGCCGACGACCCCACGACTCGGGCAGTCGTCCTGGCCCACACCGGGACGACGTTCTGTGCCGGCGCCGATCTCGCCGAAGTCGCACGCCAAGGCGGCCTGTCGGCGGGGACCCGTCGAATCGTGGACCTGCTCCGACAGATTCTCGAGTTGCCTCGCCCCGTCGTCGCGTGCATCGACGGCAATGTGCGGGCCGGGGGGATCGGGCTCGTGGGCGCGTGCGATCTGGCTGTCGTCGGACCTGATACGAGCTTCGCGTTGACCGAGGTCCGTCTGGCGCTTGCACCGGCGGTCATCTCCCTGACCGTGCTGCCACGCCTGAGCGACCGTGCTGCGGCGCGCTGGTTCCTCACCGGTGACCGATTCGATGCTGCCGAGGCCGAACGGATCGGTTTGGTGAACGTGGTCGCCGACGATCCGAGCGCCGAGGTCGCCCGCCTGGTCGAGTCGTTTCGGGCGTGTGCGCCCCAGGGCCTCGCCGAAACCAAAGCGTTGCTCGTTGCACCATTGCTCGAATCTTTCGACGCCCGGGCGGCCGATCTGGTGGCGACATCCGCGCGGTTGTTCGCGTCACCTGACGCGCAAGAGGGCATCGGGGCGTTTCGTGAGCGCCGACCGCCCCGCTGGGCCGCCGACACCTGACGCGCGTTTCGCGGTGCGCATCGCGCGCGGGCGTGCGACCATGATCGGCGGCCGTGGAATGCCTCTCGTGTGGAACAGCGCTGCAGGACGACGACATCGCATGCGGCCATTGCGGTTCGATGCGACCCAAGGAGACGGCACGTTCGGCCGTTGTGACCGATGAGGACACGGCGGCCGACGTCGTGGGTGAGCCGACCGAGACGGGATCGCGGCTCCGAGGATCGCTCCGCCCACGAGACGTCGAGGCGCCGAAACGTCGCCGCGTCGAGTCGATCTCTTCGGAACCCGATGATGCCGACGAAGACGACGAGGCCGACGAAGACGACGCGCCCGACGAAGACGACGCGCGCGACGAAGACGACGAGGCGCGCCGTGGCGGCAAACGTTGGCTCGTGATGGCGCTCGTCGTGCTCATCGCCGTGATCGTCGCCGCCGTGCTGATCGTACGCGCGACGCACCACTCGAACGCATCGCCGGTGCTTCCCGATCGCTGCGTGCTGGTTTCGGTTGCACAGCAAGTGTGCATCTGAGACCCGAGCAGATGTCGTCGGCTGCGACCGCGACGGCGGATCAGTCGGCGAGCGAGGACCAGTCGGCGAAACCGGACGGGTCGTGGCGGCCGAACGTGCCGTGTTCGAACATTCCGGCACCGACGTGGGTGACGCCGCCCTCCACGTACCGGGCCCGGGCCACATGATCGATCACGCCGAAGGGTGTGCGTGCCACGATCTCGGGATCGTCGAGGTCGTACACCGAACCGTCGACCCAACCGCGACCCATCCAACGCCCGTGCGCCCACTCCGGATCGCCGCCGTAGCCGCCGCCGACGTGCAACGCGATCGACGTGACCGTGTCGATCTCGAGCGTGAAGGGGTCGCCGCCCCGGGGGAAGAGCCTCAGACGCGCCGCGGTGGGATGCCGGGTGCCCGACGCGTAGTCGATCTCGACCTCGGGCCATCCCAACTGCTCGCGTCGACCATCCGCCCACGTGCGGGTCGCGTTGTTCAACGTGCGGAACCCGTCCGCGGTCTCCTGGATGATCACGACGAGCGCATGATCCTCGAAGCGGAGGGGCACATACGTCCACCAGAACCCTTCCAAGGGTTCGTCCGCGGCCCGGCCCGGAGGTTCGGCATCACCGCTCGGGCGGATCCCCCACGAACGATCCCGGGAGCCGATCCACCGATCCGCCGTCACCTCGATCTTCTCGCCGTCGATACGAACCTCACCCGACCACGTCCCGACCTGCGCGAAACGGGACGCGTCGATGATCGCCCGGGCGCCCGTGCGCATCACGTGGGGTTGCTCCATCTCCGCGGGAAACGATCCGGTCCAGGTGAGATCGAACCCGATGCCGTGCTCGTCGCCGTCGCACACGACCCGGATGACTTCGAGTGGTTCGATCACCTCGATCCGATACGGGCCGACCGTAGGGGCGCGCCGATCGGTGGACTCCAGTGCGTCCGAACATCGCAATGCCCACTGGTGCGACCCGCGTCGCACCAGCGCGAACGCATCGACGACACCGAGGTTGGGGTAGACACCGGCTCCCGTGATGACGTACACGTCGCCGGTGCCGTCGTGCGCGTTGAAATAGCACCGGTCGTAGAAGTTGCGGTCACTGGTCGCCACGTACGCCATCGACAGCGGCGTCTGGTGCAACGGAAATTCATCGAGTGGGTCGGGGACACGGGTCATCGCGCGAGCAACCTTTCCAGACTCGGGCGGTTGTGGAGCAGCGTGTCACCGTCGTCGGGGAGTGGCCGCCCCGTCACGGCGGCTTCGCGGGCGCCGGTCCGCAGGAACACGATCGCCCATCGGGTCGCGGCGAACAGGGCATGCCAGTCCAGGTTCACGAGCACGTGCCCGGTGAGGTCCTGATACGTCGCCGCGACATCGTCGAGACGGAGAAAACGCGGGAGGCCCTTCGCGCCCAGGCCGGTCGCGAGATCCTGGAACACCGTGTGCGAATAGGTCAGCCACATCACGTCGATCTCGCGCGGGCCCAGCACGGCGTTCTCCCAGTCGAGCACGCCGACCGGGTCGAACCCGTCGAACACGACGTTGCCGATCCGTGCGTCACCCCAGCACAACACCGTCGGACCCGGATCGTCAGGCAGGGTGTCGGTGAGCCGTTCGAGCGCCGATTCCACCAGCAGTGACCGGGAACTGTCACGGCACGACCACGTGTACCAGTCGGTCGTGTCGGCCAGGTGACGGGCGAGCGCGGTCGGGCCACCGGTGGGGAGCCGCAGTCGAGAGAACCGGCTCGCCGCATCGTCGATCCCGTGGATCCCCGCGAGCACCTCGACCATCGAGCGTTGCATCGCCGCGCGGTCGCCTTCGGTGCCATCCGCGACCCAGTTGTCGCCGAAGGTGTAGGGGAGCACGTCGGGGGGAACGTGCCCGGAAGCCCGTGACATCACGAAGAACGGGCGACCGAGAACCTCCGGGTCGGTTTCGCACCACCACACCTTCGGGACCGGCACTGCACTGTTCTCCGCGACGCCGGCAAGCGTCGCGAACTGCGCTTCGAGGTCGTAGCGGGGAAACACCGGCGTCGCGTCGGCATCGGGCGCGGTCCGCAGCACCAGATGATGGCGATGTCGCTCGGGCCGGAGCGTGCCGTCCGCGGATGACCACGTCGCATCGAAGAGCACCGTGTCGCTCGACATGCCGTTGGCCCCGGTGGTGTCGAGCGGACCCACCTGCGGGTCGCTCCCGTCCGGCAGTCGATCGGCGAGCCATCCGCGAAGCCGGCCGGCGAACTCGGCGTCACCGCTGTGGTGTTGGATGTCGACGTAGTTGGCGGCGGCAGCGGCACGGCTCGCGGCCTCGTCCGATGGAGACGTCATCGGGACCCCCTTTGCAACCCGGCGACCCTAGCGTCGCGCATCTCGGGCGGCGAACGATTTCCCCAAGAATCCCGACGACCGGGAATATACCCAGAGGGGGTATCGGTTGGTACGGTCACTCCCATGGTGCAATGCTGCATCGATCAACCCCGTCGCGCGGCACGGCCGCCCGGCCGAACCCAGGAGACACCGACGATGACGACCAAGAGCTACACCGTCAAGGGAATGACCTGCGGCCACTGCGTGGCATCGGTGACCGAGGAGATCTCCGAGATCGCCGGGGTCACCGACGTCACCGTCGACCTGGAGACCGGACGAGTCGACGTCACCGCGGACGGCACCGTCGGCGACGACGCGGTGCGTGCCGCCGTCGACGAAGCGGGCTACGAGCTGGTCGGACCGGTGTCATGACCGCGCCCGACACGCCGTCGATCCCGATCGCTGCCGACGTCATCGAGTTGAACATCGACGGGATGACGTGCGCGTCGTGCGCGAACCGGATCGAACGCAAGCTCAACAAACTCGACGGGGTCACCGCGACGGTCAACTACGCGACCGAGAAGGCGAAGGTGACCTTTGGGCCCGGCATCACCACCGACGCGCTGCTCGCAACCGTGGAGAACGCCGGGTACGTCGCACATCTCCCCGAACCGGCCGACGAACCGAAGACCGACGGAGCCGACCCGACCGCGGAGCTGCGCCGGCGCGTCCTGATCTGTGCGGCGCTGGCGATCCCGGTCATCGCGATGGCGATGGTCCCGGCCCTCCAGTTCCGGAACTGGCAATGGTTGTCGCTGACGTTGGCGGCACCCGTCGTGGTGTGGGGCGGCTGGCCGTTCCATCGGGCCGCGTGGATCAACCTCCGCCACGGTGCGACGACCATGGACACCCTCGTGTCGGTCGGCACGCTCGCCGCGTTCGGATGGTCGCTGTACGCGTTGTTCTTCGGAACCGCGGGCATGCCCGGCATGCACCACGGCTTCGAGTTCGCGCTCTCGCGCCACGACGGGGCCGGCAACATCTACCTCGAGGCCGCAGCAGGCGTGACGACCTTCATCCTCGTCGGGCGGTGGCTCGAGGCGCGGGCCAAACGCCGATCCGGTGCGGCGCTCCGGGCCATGCTCGACCTCGGCGCGAAGGACGTCGCCGTGTTACGCGACGGCACCGAGGTCCGGATCCCGATCGGTGAGCTCGGCGTCGGGATGGAATTCGTGGTGCGACCCGGCGAGCACATCGCGACCGACGGCGTGATCGTCGACGGGGTGTCCGCGGTGGATGCCTCGATGGTCACCGGTGAATCGGTGCCCGTCGAGGTCGGCCCCGGTGATCGTGTCGTGGGCGCGACGATCAACGCGGGCGGCCGTCTCGTCGTCGAAGCGACCCGCGTCGGAGCCGACACCCAACTGGCACGGATGGCCCGTATGGTCGAAGACGCCCAGAACGGCAAGGCCGAAGCGCAACGCCTCGCCGATCGGATCTCCGGCGTGTTCGTCCCCGTCGTCATCGCATTGTCGGTCGCGACGTTCGTCGCATGGATGGTCCTCGACGGGTCGGGCGTCGCCGCGTTCACCGCCGCGGTCGCGGTCCTGATCATCGCGTGCCCGTGCGCGTTGGGGCTCGCGACCCCGACCGCGCTGATGGTCGGCACCGGTCGAGGAGCCCAACTCGGCATCCTCATCAAAGGACCCGAAGTGCTCGAGGTGACGCGTCGGATCGACACGATCGTGCTCGACAAGACCGGTACGGTCACCGAGGGCCGCATGACCCTCGTCGACGTCGTCACCGCAGCGGGCGTCGACACCGAAGCGGTGCTGCGATTCGCCGGGGCCCTCGAGGCCGCCTCGGAACATCCGATCGCCCGGGCCGTCGCGCTCGGAGCCGCCGAACGGGTCGGCGAGCTTCCTGCCGTCGACGACTTCGTGAACGTTCCCGGGCTCGGTGTGCACGGAACGATCGTCGACGGCACCGGAACGCGGTTGGTGACCGTCGGTCGACCATCGCTGCTCGCAGACCGTGCACAACCGTTGCCCGACGATCTCGAAGCCGCCTACGAAGCGGCGACCGCGAACGGACGAACCGCCGTTGCCGTGGGCTGGGACGGTGCCACCCGTGGTCTGCTCGTCGTCGCCGATGCCGTGAAGCCGACCTCGCGTGAAGCCATCGCCGAGTTCCGACGCCTCGGTCTCGACCCGATCCTGCTCACCGGCGACAACGCGACCGTCGCCCGCTCGGTCGCACGAGAGGTCGGGATCACCGATGACGCCGATCACGTGATCGCCGAGGTGTTACCGGCCGACAAGGTCGCCACGATCGACACGCTCAGGTCCTCGGGTCGGGCGGTCGCGATGGTCGGCGACGGCGTGAACGACGCGGCGGCGCTCGCCACCGCCGACCTCGGCCTCGCGATGGGAACCGGAACCGACGTCGCGATCGAAGCATCGGACCTGACCCTGGTGCGCGGCGACCTGCGGGCCGCAGGCGACGCGATCCGACTCGCACGACGGACCCTCGGCACGATCAAGGGCAATCTGTTCTGGGCGTTCGCCTACAACGTCGCCGCGATCCCGCTCGCCGCGTTCGGACTGCTCGACCCGATGATCGCCGGCGCAGCGATGGCGTTCTCCTCGGTGTTCGTGGTCACCAACAGCCTGCGGCTCCGCCGCTTCGCCTGACCGATCGGGCGAAGCTACCGGCCGAGTTCCTGCTCGACCGCAGCGGTCACCAGCGTCGCGATACGACGGGTGCCGGCGCTGTTGGGATGTGCGATCAACCCGTCGCGGACCTTCGGGACGTCGATTCCGGGCGGGTTGACCCAACGATCTGCGCCCGCGCACATGTCGTGGCCGACGCTGGAGCGTGCGGTGTCGACGAAGGTGACACCGGACGACTTCGCCGCAGCGGCGAGCGTCGAGTCCAGATCCGACAGCACGCCCGCCAGGTAACGGATGTCGTCGGGGTTCACCGGCACTCCCGGGCACGATCCGTCACCGGGAAAGATCGTCGGATACCCGACCACGACGATGCGCGCGTCGGGGGCACGCCTGCGAAGGTCACCGATCGCCGTCGAGAGCTTCGGGCCCAACAGCGAGATCGCGACCCGCAGATCGTCGCGACTCCCGTGCACGAAGCGGCGCTTGCAGACGCCCGGGTCCGGCCGGGTGACACAGTGCAACACGAAACTCGGGAAACCGATGTCGTTCGCGCCGATCGTGAAGGTGACGAGCCTGGTTCCCGCGCCGACCGCGTCGAACTGGGGAGGGTTCGTCGCCTTGGCCACCGACTGTGGATGGCC
>JAFDWI010000146.1 GCA_018268545.1 Actinomycetota bacterium | reverse complement strand
TGCGACATGACCGCGGTGTAGCCGCTGCGGTGCGCGAGCTCGACCGCGTCGAGTGATTCCGACAGGGTGCCGATCTGGTTCACCTTCACCAGGATCGAGTTGGCGACACCGGCTTCGATGCCGCGGGCGAGCCGCACGGTGTTGGTGACGAACAGGTCGTCCCCGACCAACTGGACCCGATCGCCGATCTTCTCGGTGAGGGCGGCCCAACCGTCCCAGTCCTCTTCGGCGACACCGTCCTCGATCGAGACGATCGGATAGCGGGCGACGAGATCCGCGTAGTAGTCGGCCATCTCCGTGGGCGACAACGTCCGTCCCTCGCCGGCGAGCACGTAGTTCCCGTCGGAGTAGAACTCGCTGCTTGCCGGGTCGAGTGCGATCGCGATGTCGCGTCCCGGTTCGAAGCCGGCCCGATCGATGGCCTCGACGAGCGCTTCGACCGCCGCTTCGTTCGAGGTGAGGTTCGGGGCGAACCCACCTTCGTCGCCCACCGCGGTCGACAGGCCCGAGTCGGCGAGCAGTCCCTTGAGCGCGTGGTAGGTCTCGACGCCCCAACGCAGCCCTTCGGTAAACGATGCGGCGCCGACGGGCATGATCATGAACTCCTGGAGGTCCACGTTGTTGTCGGCGTGGACACCCCCGTTGAGGACGTTCATCATCGGGACGGGCAACACCGATGCGTTGGTGCCGCCGACATAGCGGAACAACGGCAGTTCGGCTTCTTCGGCACCCGCCTTCGCGACGGCGAGTGACACACCCAACAGCGCATTCGCGCCGAGCCGTTCCTTGTTCGGCGTGCCATCCAGGTCGCAGAGCAACGCATCGAGCCCACGTTGGTCCAGGGCCTCGAAACCTTCGACGGCGTCGGCGATCTCACCGTCGACGTGCTCCACGGCCTGTGCGACGCCCTTGCCACCGAACGCTTCACCGCCATCTCGCAGTTCGCACGCCTCGAACTCACCTGTTGACGCCCCCGAGGGCACGATTGCCCGTCCGTGCGCCCCCGACTCGAGGAAAACCTCGACCTCGGCGGTCGGGTTCCCGCGTGAATCCAGGACCTGCCTGGCGATGAGATGGTCGATGGCACTCATGGCGGACGGTTGGTTCTCCTTGTCGAGATCGACTACGACGCTACACGGTCACCCGGACGCTTCTCGGGCACACGCTCGTGCCTCGAGGTCGCGGACCGCGCACACGAAGCGTCGACATCACCTCGACGAGCGCATCGAACGCTCCACCGGCGCTCCGTTCGGGCGTCGACGGCGGATCAGCCGGTGAGCGCACCGCCGGGAAGCGTCGTCGTGGCGGCGCCCGCGGGTTGTTCGGCGCCGACCGGCGGCGTGTAGCCGACACCCTTCTTCCAGTGACCGATCCGAGGGTTCAACTGGATGTCGGCCTTCGCGAGGAACCCGTTCAAGGCCTTCTGCGCCTGATCCTGACCGGGCTGCCCGATCGCCTGCACGATCGTCGGCTTGGCCTGCGCGAGTGGTTCCACGGTTTGGGACCGTACCCGGAACAACATGAACGTCCCTCCCGCCACCGGCAACGGCCCGATGAGCGATCCGGGTTTGGCATCGACCAGCGTCTTGGCGACCGCAGGGTCGGCGAACAGGTTCTGGATCGTCGACATCGGGACACAGCCGACGTCGCCGTCGCCCTTGGCCCCGAGCGCCTGGGGCTTCTGACCGGTCGCATCGGCCGGTTGGGCCGCTGCGACCGCCTTGGCGACCGTCGCGAAGTCCGATCCCTCGTCCAACCTCGACCGGGCCGCATTCAGCTCGGTCTCGTCACCACCGATGACGTCCATGCAGAGCTGCTGGAACTGGGACTGATTCGCCTTGTAGTACGCCTCGATCTGCTGGTTCGCGTCGACATCCTTGGCGTAGTACGCGATGAGCGCCTGGAAGTTCGCCTGCGCTTCCACGAGCTGATCCAGGAACCAGCCGGGAAGCTTCTTGTAGATCGCCCCCCCTTGTGAAGCGAGCAACGTGGTGCGCACCTCGGCGGTCTGCGCCGCGGTCACCTTCGTCGAATGTGCCTCGTTGAGCTCGACGAGTCCGTGGATCTGAACGAGGAACATCGCGTAGTTCGCCGCGTCCGACACCGACGAGACACCGTTGCGGCTCGTCGTGGTCGGCGCACCCTGGCCGGCACTCAACCCCGCATACAACGGGACACCCGACCAGAAGTTGGGGGTCGCGATCGGTTCACCGTCCACACGTGCGATCCACGCGGGGCCGGATCCACAGCTCGACGCGACGAAGCCGGTGACCAACAGGGCGACGACGGCGACGAGCGATCGGGATCGTTGCCGTGGCGCGCCGGTACGAGAAGTGTTCGGAGAGGAACTCACAGGGACCGAATGGTATCCCGAGGACGGGATTCTCACGACTTCGCGGGTACCGGGGGTCGCAGCTCGCGCAGGGTCGCCGCGATCGTGAGCGCCAAGTCGGTCGTGCGCTGGATCGGCAACGTCAACCGCGCAGCCGCCTCGACCCACGTCGCGCCCTTGGCGAGGCGACGCAACCGCATCTGCTCACTCGAACGCAACTCGACGGGGGCGACCTTGGCGACCCACGCAGGACCACCGAAGCCCGACCCCTTGGACACCGAGACATCCGTGATCCCGAGTCGAAGGCATTCCGCCCGCAACGTCGCGACCGACAACAGGGCCTCCCCCGCTTCGGGAATCGGCCCGTACCGGTCCTGCCATTCGGAACGGAGCGCGTCGACGTCGGCATCGGTGGCGACATCCGACAGACGCCGATACGCCTCGAGCCGAAGATCCTCACGTGGCACGTAGGCGTCGGGGAGGTGCGCGTCCACCGGCAGGTCCAAGGTGACCTCGGTCGGGGTCTCGGGGACATCGCCGCGCAACGTCGCGACCGCTTCGTTCACCATCCGGCAGTACAGGTCGTAACCGACCGCAGCGACATGGCCGGACTGTCCGGTTCCGAGCAGGTTCCCGGCCCCCCGGATCTCCAGATCGCGCATCGCGATCCGAAAACCCGATCCGAGCTCGGTCGCCTCACCGATCGTCTTGAGCCGTTCATACGCCGTTTCGGTCAGGACCCGGTCAGGTGGCGTGAACAGATACGCGTACGCGCGCATCCCCGCCCGCCCAACCCGGCCGCGCAGCTGATGGAGCTGACCCAGCCCGAGCCGGTCGGCACGGTCGACGACGAGGGTGTTCACCGTGGGCATGTCGATGCCGGATTCGATGATCGTCGTGCAAACCAACACGTCGTAGCGCTCGTCCCAGAAGTCGAGCACGACCTGTTCGAGCGAACCTTCGTCCATCTGCCCGTGGGCGACGGCGATACGCGCCTCGGGGACCAGTTCCCGCAGACGTGCCGCACACGCATCGATGTCACGGACCCGATTGTGGACGAAGAAGACCTGGCCCTCCCGGAGCAGTTCACGGCGAATCGCTTCGGCGACGGCCCGCTCGTCGTAGGAACCGACGTAGGTGAGGATCGGGCGCCGATCCGCCGGCGGGGTGTTCAACAACGACAGGTCGCGGATCCCGGTGAGGCTCATCTCCAGGGTTCGTGGGATCGGCGTGGCCGTGAGGGTGAGCGTGTCGACGTCGACCTGCATCTTCTTGATCGCCTCTTTGTGCGCGACCCCGAACCGTTGCTCCTCGTCGATCACCAGGAGCCCCAGATCCTTGAAGCGCACACCGTCGGCCAGGAGCCGGTGCGTGCCGATCACGCAGTCGACGTCACCGGACGCGAGGCCCGCGACGACCTTGCGTGCCTCTGCGGCGGTCAGGAAGCGGCTCAGGACCTCGACCCGGATCGGATAGGCGGCGAATCGATCCGCAAAGGTCGCGAAGTGCTGCTGGGCCAACAGGGTCGTCGGCACCAACACCGCGACCTGCTTGCCGTCCTGGAGGGCCTTGAACGCGGCCCGGATCGCGACTTCGGTCTTACCGAATCCGACGTCGCCGCACACCAGCCGGTCCATCGGAGCCGCGGCTTCCATGTCGGCTTTCACATCCGCGATCGCCCGGGCCTGATCGGGTGTCTCGACGTACTCGAACGCGTCCTCGACCTCACGTTGCCAGGGCGTGTCCGCACCGAAGGCATGCCCGGGTGCTGCGAGACGCTTCTGGTACAGCACGACGAGTTCGGAGGCGATCCGATCGACCTCGGCTTTCACCGATGCCTTCGTTCGCGCGAACTCGTGCCCTCCCAGCTTGTTCAGTCGGGGGCTGTCCCCCCCGGAGTACGCGCGCACCGCGTCGATCTGATCGACGGGGACGAAGAGCTGATCGTCGCCCCGGTAGTCGATCTGCAGGTAGTCCCGACTCACCCCCGACAGGGTCCGGGTGACGACGCCGACGAACCGGCCGACACCGTGATGATCGTGGACGACCAGGTCTCCGGGGCTCAGGTCCTCGAAGAACTTCGCCGAGTCGCGGCGGCGCGCCGGGCGACGATGCGCCCGGCGGCGTCCGGTGAGATCCGATTCGGCGAGGATGCCGAGCGCGAGGTCGGTGAACACCGCGCCGCGTTCGATCGGCCCGACGACGACGTCCACGCGGAGCGACCGTTCGGTGCACAGCCGTTCGAGCCGCGCCACCGACGCTTGTGAGTCGGCGACGACCACGATCCGGTATCCGGCGGCACCGAGATCTCGGATCTGGTCCGTGAGCCCGTGGCCGTCACCCGACGGCGCATTCCAGCCCACGGTCGCCACCCGTGGCACGTCCGGCCCCTCCGGCGTGGCCACGATGTTCGCGACCGAGGCGTCGGGTGTCGTCAACGTCCGATCGGCGTCCAGATGCAGCCGAGGCCAATCGACGTCG
>JAFDWI010000145.1 GCA_018268545.1 Actinomycetota bacterium | reverse complement strand
GTGCGACTTGGCCCGGACCCGTCCGGTCAAATACATCTATTGCGGTCACGAAACCGGGCAGAATCGACATCCCGGGTCCTGTGACCACCCATCATCGTTCCGTTCTTTCGGAGGTAGCCCCGTGACGCCCGACTCGCGTCTTCCCGAATCCGATGTCGCCGCCGACATCGGCGGTCCTGATCGAGGCCCCACCCGACGACGGGCGATCGTGCTCGCCGGTGGCACCGCCGCGGCGCTCGGTGCCGCAGCCGGCCCCTTCGCGCACCTCATCGGTGCCGAAACCGCTCAAGGCAACCAGTCGCCCGACATCACCTTGGCGATGTGGCTGGTGAGCCTCGAACTGGCGGCCCGGAGCGTGTACGCAACCGCAGCGAAGGCCGATGCGTTCGATGATCGCGCCAAGTCCCTCGCGACGACCTGCGGCGCGAACCACGGAGCGCAGGGCACGGCCCTCGGCGCCATGGTGACCGCGGGTGGCGGAACCGTCCCGACCGACGCGAACAGCGTGTTGGCGATGCAGTTCTCGAACCGATTCGCGACGGCGGCGACCGCCGCCGCGAAGGCCGGCGTGCTCGAAGACCTCGAGAACGGGCTTGCCGCCACGTACCAAGCGTCACTCGCGACGTTGCGAAGTGCCCCCATCGCGGCCGTCGCGGCCCAGATCATCGCGTCCGACGCCGCACAGGCCGTCGCATGGGCCGCGATCGCGAACGGACCGACAGCCGACGCGCCGCTCCCGAAGCCCGATGCGATCCCGGCAAGCCAGACGACCGACGCACAGTTCGACCGGACCGAGTTCACCCCTGCGACCACCACCACGACGGGAAGCACGTCATGACGAACCCCGCAACCAGCAACCCTGCCGAGACCTCGATCCTTTCGCGCCGACGGTTCTTCATCGCAGGCGGAGCGACCGCTCTGGGCGCCGCCACCCTCGCCGCATGTGGTCGATCCTCCGTCGTGAACAGCTCCGGTTCGGTGGCTTCCACGAGTGTCCCGCCGACGGCACCTCCCACGACTGCGCCCAAGGAGGCCGTCGCTGCCGGTCGCTCGATCCTCCGGACGATGACGTCGGTGGAGACCTCGCTCGCAGCGTTCTACACATCGCTGGCCGCGGCCACCTACCTGGCGGCCGACGCCCAACCGTGGGTGACCGCGTTCGGAGCACACCACACCGCGAACGCGTCCGCCTTGGCGGATCTGACCGTCAGAGCCGGCGGAAAGGCGTTCGCCGGTCCGAACAAGTACCTCGACCAGCAACTGATCGCGCCCGCACGCAAAGCTGCGGACGCGCAATCGTCATCGGACAACTTGATCGAGCTTGCCGCACAACTCGAGGCGACCGGCGCGGCGACGGGGACCATCGGCATCTCGACGCTCACAGAACCCGAACTGCGCCAGGGTGTCACCGCCGTCACGGCGACCGATTCGCGACACGCGTACCTGTGGCGCCTGATGGTCACGCCGGGCAAGGTCGTCGACGCACTCCCCGACGCACTGCTGTCGCTGCGGGACGCACTGCCCGCCAAGGCATCCGTCGATCCCGCGCCGACGAACTGAGAGGCTTCTCTATCCCCGAACCGCGCCGGTAGCATGGCCTGCGACGGTGAGTCGTCCGGGTGACCGCGGGCCGTGTCGCGAATCTTCACGATGATCGCACGGCCTGAGGAAAGTCGGGGCTCCAAAGGGCACGGTGCTGGTGCGAGCCAGGACGGGGCGACCTGTCGGAAGAAAGGGCCACAGAAAACACACCGCCGATGGCCACGCCGCTCACGCGGGTCGTGGCACAGGTAAGGGTGAAAAGGTGCGGTAAGAGCGCACCAGCGTCCGGGGCGACCCGGGCGGCTCGGTAACCCCCACCGGGAGCAAGGTCGAAACGGGGAGGCCGGCCCGGCCTCATCCCCAGGTGGACCGCACAGATGGATGGTCACCCAGACGACGATCACGGACGGCGTCCGTAGTCGTCGTCGGACAGAACCCCGCTTACAGGTCGGCTCACCGTCGCACCCGCCATCGGAGAGGTCGAACCCATGCACCTCGACAGACGCCTCCGCAGTGATGCGGTAGCGCGACTCGCCGCCGCCGGATGCGTATCGGCGACCGAGGAAGCCGAACTGCTCGTCGCCGCGGCTCGTGACCGACACGATCTCGACTCGTTCCTCCGTCGACGGGTGACCGGTGAGCCGATCGGATGGATCATCGGCTCGACGGACTTCGGGGGGCTCACCATCGGGGTCATACCGGGGGTGTACGTTCCTCGGCCCCACACCGAGGTGCTCGCCGATCGCGCCGCTGCAACCTTGGCCGACGTTGCGCGATCGCGGACCCATCCGGTCCGGGCCGCCGATCTGTGCACCGGCTCGGGGGCGATCGCCGCCCGACTCTCCGACGCCGTCCCCGACGCCCTCGTCGTCGGCGTCGACATCGATCCGATCGCGGTGATGTGTGCCCGGAGCAACGGGGTCGACGCGATCATCGGCGATCTGGGGGCACCGTTGCGCTCGGGGTCCTTCGATGTGGTCACCGTGGTCGCCCCGTACGTGCCCACCGCCGATCTCGACCTTCTGCCCGCCGACGTCAGGCGGTACGAGCCGGTGGTCGCGTTGGACGGCGGCCCGACCGGACTCGGACCCCTGGAGCGGGTCATCGACGATGCGGCAAGTCTGCTCCGTCCGGGCGGTGGATTGTTCCTGGAAGCGGGTGGCGACCAGCTGTCGGACCTTCGCCGGCTGCTCGACGCCGCTGGATTCGACGGCCTCACCCCGTGGTTCGACGAGGAGGGTGACCTCCGCGGCCTCGAGGTGCGTCATACAGGCTCCGGCACATCGTGAAACCGCGCAACCGGTGGTGCTTGCACCCCTCCCCTCCATCGAGGATAGGGTGAAGCCACTCGCCGGTCCCTTCCGATCCCACACGTTCCGCGTCGGCGGTTCGTGACGGCGCAGCGCAGCGAGTGACGGGAAACCGACCACACCGTCGGCCCCACCCAGGAACGGATCTCACAACAGACGTCATCGTCGTCGACGGAGCACCACCGATGCCCGACGCTTCCACCGAGGAAGTCGCAATCACACCCACCCGCGCGCAGATCGCCTGGTTCGCCGAATCGGCTGCCGCCGGAGAAGCGACCGGAGACGAACTCGCCGCGCTCGAAGCAAACCCCGAAGTATGGCGGGACGTCCTCGAAGAACTACTCGAAGACACCGAGGCGTCACTGGAGGCCGCCCAACGCCTCACCGGTGCCGAACGCGCTCAGGTCGTCGCCGACTTCGAAGGGGAACGCACCCGCCTCGTCGCCGCGCTCGAACGATTCGGGTCCGTCGACGGCGAGGCCATGCTGCTGCCGTCCGAACCGCGCCTGCAATTGTCGTGGTCGTCGGGTCGGATCATCGCCTGGGGCGGCGGCCCGGGCCTTGCTCCCACCCCTGCGGCGGACCTCGGCGACCTCATCGCCGCGGGTGGCGCACCACACGACGGATGGGATTCCCACCGTTCGATCCTGCTCCCATCGGGCGCCGAAGCCCCCGCCCTGTCGCTCCCGGTTGCCGACGCCCTGGGCTGGTTGCTCGATCTGGGAGCCGGACACGGCACCGGGCCGGTCGGAGCGAGCGCCCGCTGGCTCGGCCTCGTCGCGGTCGAGGCCATCCGCCTGGTCGCCGACGGCCGGATCGCACCGAGCGTCCAGGCACACGGCCGGCGTGACAACGGGCGCACCTCGTATTCGCTGCACTGGATCCCGGCACTCGTCGACCGCGACCGGATCACCCGTCTCGCGGAGCAACTCCCCGGGTCGGTCGCGGCGATCACCCCCAAGGCCGAGCCCCGCGACACGACCCAGGACGCGTTGGCGGCGATGGTCCACGCGTTCACCGCCCAGCCTGCGTCCACGATGGCCGCAGCCGCCGAGCCACCTGCGGTCCGGACCGCATCGGACATGGTCGAGGCGCTCGGCGCCCACCTGAACGGCACCCGCTTCGACGCCCCGACGCGTGTCGGCTCCGAGGTGATGCGCAAGATCACCAAGTGGACCGCGCCGATCGCC
>JAFDWI010000144.1 GCA_018268545.1 Actinomycetota bacterium | reverse complement strand
GTCGACGTCCGTGAGGGTGATCGTGCCCGTCGGTTCGGTCCGCTCCGTCGGATCGGTCGGTTCGTCGTGGCGGAATATGGTCGCATCATCGTCGCCGATGCGGGTCTCCCGGGTCGTCCCGTCGGGATCGACCCGGATCTGGTGGGTCGCGATGACGAGGTCCCACGGCGCGTCGGGGGCGAACGGCCGGGCACCGATCGCGACGACATCGTCACCGAGTCCGGCGAGCACGGCATCCGCGTCGGTCGGTGTGACCCGGCGCCAGACGCCGCGGCCGGCAACGCCGACCCCGTCGCGTACCATCACCCGACCGTTGTCACCGGCGAATGCGACGAGGTCGACGGGCCCGGGGATCGTGCGGGTTACGACGGCCGTCATGTCCTGGTTGCGGTGATGAGCTGTGCGATGCCGCCGGTCAACTCGACACGGCTCACACGGTCGAACCCGGCCCGCGCGACCAGGTCGATCAGCTCGGGGGTCTCGGGAAGGTACGCGACCGACTCGGGCAGGTAGCGGTACGCGTCGGCGTCGGACAGCAATGCGCCCAGTGTCGGCACGACGTGACCGAAGTAGATCGCGTGGCCGAATCGCATCATCGGGTTCGGCGGCGTCGAAACCTCGAGCAGGGCGATCCGGCCACCGGGGCGGACCACGCGGGCTGCTTCGGCGAGCATCGGCGGCAGCTGGACGAAGTTGCGCAACGCGAACCCGCAGGTGACGCCGTCGACCGAAGCGTCCGCGATCGGCAACATGAGCGCGTCGCCGTTCACCAGCGGTGCCGCGGTGCGGGCCGCGGCGAGCATCCCGTGGGAGAAGTCCAGCCCGATCGGCCGGTGACCGGCGCGCACCAGATCTCGGCAGAGATCGCCCGTTCCACATGCGATGTCGAGCACCCGGGACCCTTCGGTCAGACCGAGCCGTTGGACGGTCCGATGCCGCCATCCGACGTCCAGGCGAAACGTCATCAGTCGGTTCATGAAGTCGTAGCGCGGGGCGATCGCGTCGAACATCGATCGGACGGCTTCGTGTTTGGCCATCCCGGTCGGCAGGTTCGCGGTCACATCGGCCGATGCTACGGGTTGGGATCGAAGCGACCTCCACCCGTGGGCATTCGGCAGGTCACGGTCTGTGCGGGATCCCTATGCTGGGCTCATGCCGGGTCGTCCCCACCTGCGTCTCGGGTCCGTTCCGATCCGGGTCGAGTGGCCGTTCTTCCTGATCGCGGCGCTGCTGGGTGGTGGGTTGATCCGGTCGTGGCCGGGTAATCGGCTCGCTTTTCTCGGGATCTGGATCGGGATCGTGTTCGTGTCGATTCTCGTGCACGAACTCGGTCATGCGATCGCGTATCGCGTGTACGGCCAGCACCCGACGGTCACGATCACGGCGTTCTGGGGGCTCACCGAAGGCCAACGCGAGCTGCCGAAGTGGCGATCGGTCGTCGTGAGTCTGTCGGGGGTGATCGCCGCGATGGCGGTTCTCGGCGTGCCGGCGATGCTGTTGCGCAACCGGGTGTTCGACGCGACCGGTTCCTACCAGCTGTATCTGATCGTGTACGAGATCGGTTTCATCAACCTGTGGTGGTCGGTCGCGAACCTGTTGCCGTTGCTCCCCCTCGACGGCGGACAGATCACGCGGACCATCTGGGGTCTGCGCACGGCACGCTTCGCGTCGCTCGTCGCCGGGGGAGGGGTCGCGATCTATCTGTTCGTGGTGGGCCAGAGTTTTGCGGCCGTGTTCATCGCGATGCTCGCGTTGATGAACCTCGCCGAAGCGATGCAGGAAGGGTTCATCGGGAGGAGCCGGGGATTGTCGACGGGGTACGCCACCCGAGCGCGGCCCGAATCGCACCGTCCGTCACCACCGCGACCGGCGAAGTCGAAGAAATCCCGCCGCAAGCGCGGCGCACCGGACCTGCGAATCGTCCCGCCGGCTCCGGATCGACCGCCGGTTCGTGCCGTCGACCCGGATCGCCTGGAAGCTGCGGCGTGGGACGCGCTGCGGGTCGGCGACACCGCCGAGGCCGAGAACCTCCTGCTCGAGGCGACGGGGCGTGGCGGGGTCAGCCCGCACCTGTCGGCCTCGATCGCGGCCGCGCAGGGACGGAGCGACGAGGCAGTGCGATTGTTCGCGCAGGCATTCGTCGCCGCACAGACCCCTCCGAACCTGGCGGTCGCCCGCGTGATCGCCGATGCGCAGATCGCCGTCCCTCTCGCCGAGCAACTCCTCGCCGGTGACGCCGAGGGTGTCGATGCGGCCGCACAGTTGCAGAACCACCTGCATTTCACCGGTGCGTACCGCGATGCAGCGGTCGTGGGCGAGCGGATCGTCGCGGATGGTCGGCGCAGCGTCGCGCAGTCGAGTTACGAGGTCGCGTGTTCGTGGGCGAAGGCCGGTGATGCCGAGGCGGGTTTGTCGTGGCTGCGGCGAGCGGTCGATGCGGGGTTCCGGGCGCCGAAGCTGATCGAGAACGAAGACGATCTCGCTTCGGTCCGGGCGCTCCCGGGCTACGCCGAGGTACGCAACGCGCTCACCGCCGATTGACGGCGACCGAGCCCGCCGGCCGGACAGTGAGCCCCGCCGTCGGATCGATCACGGCATGGTCGTCCGGGAAGCCGAGCACGGGGGGTCGCGATTCGAAGCGATCGAGTCGTGCGCTCAGGGTGCCGAGGCGAAGATCCGTTGCGCGAACGCGATCAGCGCTGCATTGAACGCGTCGGGCTGTTCCTGCTGGGTCCAGTGTCCGCAGTCCTCGATGAGCACGCGCTCGAGGTCCGGGACCCGCGCTTCCATTCCATCGGACATCGCGGGGGTGAGCACCGGGTCGCCCTCGGCGCAGACCATGAGTGCCGGTGTTTCGATCCGCTCGGCAAGTGACCCGGCCGCGTGCCAGTTCGCGTCCATGTTCCGGTAGTAGTCGAGCGCCGGCGTGATCGCTCCGGGGCGTGAGAAGACCTCCACGTAGCGGTCGAGCACGTCGTCGGTGAAGACCTCGAGGTGTCGGGTGGCCGGGCCGCGGTACATGAACTCGAGCCAGGCGTGCACGTCACGTCCCAGGATCCAGTCCGCGGGCCCGTACTGCTGGAACTGCATGATGTAGTTCGGGTGCCGGGTGAAGACCTTCGCCATCACCTCGAGCGGCGGGAGTGTGCCCCGGGCGAGGTCGGGGGTGTTGACCCCGACGACACCGGCGAGCAGTTCCGGATAGCGCCGCGCGAACGGCCACACGAGCAGGCCACCCCAGTCGTGTCCGACGACGATGCACCGCTCGCCGCCGTCGAGCAACGCCCCGACCGTGGCGGCGAGCGTCGCGTCGACCCACGCTTCGTCGTAACGCCGATCGGGTTTGTCCGAATCACCGAAACCGGGAAGATCCAGGGCGACCGCACGGAAACCCGCATTGGCGAGCGCGGGGAGCTGGTGTCGCCACGACCACCAGAACTCCGGAAACCCGTGCAACAGCACGATCGTCGGCCCCGAACCTTCCGACACGGCGTGGATCCGGGTGCCCTCGGCGTCGATGAAGGTGTGGTCCATCGGTCGGACCCTATCCGGTCGTCTCCGGTGACTCACCGACGGCGACATCCCGTGCCCAGCGGTAGTCGGCCTTGCCGGTGGGGGATCGCTGGATCGAGGAGCGGAAGATGACTTCCTTGGGCAGCTTGTAGCGCGCGATGTGCTTCTCGGACTCGGCCAACAACTCGTCGGCGGTGACCGTCATCCCCTCGTGGACCTGGACGATCGCGACGACCTCGGATCCCCAACGCTCGCTGGGGCGTCCGGCGACCACCACGTCGTACACGGCCGGATGGTGCGCGATCGACTGTTCGACCTCTTCGGCGAAGATCTTCTCGCCGCCCGAGTTGATCGTGACCGAATCGCGACCGAGGAGTTCGATCACGCCGTCGGCGCGGATTCGTGCCCGGTCGCCCGGGATCGCGAACCGCACACCGCCGATCACCGGGAACGTCTTGGCGGTCTTGTCCGCGTCGCCGAGATACCCGAGCGGGACCCGCCCTCGTTGGGCCAACCACCCGGTCGCGTCCTCACCGGGTTCGAGGACGCGGGTGAGTTCGGCGTCGGCGACGACGGTGTCCGGTCCGGGTTGGAACGTTCCCGAACTCGCGGCCGCGCCGGCCGTCGAGAGATGCGTCATCTGGGCGCCGGTCTCCGAAGCGCCGACCGCGTCGTACACCATCAGGGTCGGTAACGCGGCCATCGCCCGGTCCTTCAGGGTCGAATTGAGCACGGCACCACCGTTGACCAACACGAGCAGCGACGAAAGGTCGTGCGTGCCCCGTTCGATCTCCTCGATGAGCGGCCGTCCGATCGCGTCGCCGACGCTGAGCAATGAGACGACACCCTCGCGGGCCGCCGTGGCGAGCACATCCGCCGGGTCGAGGCGGGTCACGTCGTCCTGGATGACGAGCGTGCCACCGCCGGTGAACGCGTTGAACATGCCCCACTGCGAGGCGCCGTGCATGAACGGCGGCACGCACATCATCTTCACGGCGCCCGGAGCGTTCGACGCCGAGGTCGCGAGCGCCTCGTAGCCGGCGAGTTCGCTCGTACCGCCGATCGGTCGTCCACCCATCGCCCCGACGTAGATGTCCGCTTGGCGCCACAGCACGCCCTTGGGCATGCCGGTCGTGCCGCCCGTGTAGAGGATGTACAGGTCGTCCGGTGAGGTGGTGACGGCGGGTGGCTCCGGCGACGACGCTTCGAGGATGTCCTCGTATGCGACGGCCCCGTCGAGCAGCGGCGTCGCACCCCCGTCGTCGTCCACCTGGATCAGGACGCGGAGCCCAGGGAGGCTGTCGCGGACCTCGGCGAGTGTCGACGCGAAACTCGACCCGTACACCACGGCTGCAGCGTTCGCGTTGTCGAGCAGGTACCGCAACTCCTCGGCCACGTAGCGGTAGTTGACGTTGAAGGGGGCGACCCGCGCCTTGTAGGCCCCGATCATCGCCTCGACGTACTCGTTCCCGTTCGTCAGGTAAAGCGCGAGGTGATCCTGACCGGACTCGTGGCCTGCGAGACCGTCGCGCTCGACACGGCATCCCAGCCCTCGGTCGACCAGGTAGTTCGCCAAGCGGTTCGAGCGAGCGTCGACCTGGGCGTAGGTGAGTCGACGGTCTCGCCACACCACACATTCGGTGTCGGGGATCGCGGTGGCGACCGTGGTGAACACCTGTGCGAGATTGAACTCGGTCATCGTCGGGGATCCACATTCGTCGGGGCCGTGAACCGGGCCATGCTATCGGCGGCCCAGCGCCGGTCGAGTTTGCCGCTGGGCAGGTAACGGATCGTGTCGACGACGTGGATCGTGCGGGGAATCTTGAAACGGGCGAGCGTCGTCGCGCAATGTGCGACGAGGTCGTCGGTGACGATCTCGGTGTCCGCTGCGAGTGTGACGAGTGCGCCGATCGTCTCGCCCCAGGTTTCGTCGGCGATTCCGACGACGACCGCGAGCGTGACGGAAGGATGGGTCATCAACCGCGCCTCGACTTCTTCCGCGAACACCTTTTCACCGCCGGTGTTGATGACGTTGCGATCGCGGCCCAACACGACGATCGTCCCATCCGCGTCGACGGTCGCGAGGTCGCCGGGGAGCGCGTGGCGGACCCCGTCGATCATCGGGAACACCCGTGCGGAACGTTCCGCGTCGCCGAAGTAGCCCAGCGGCACGGCACCTCGCCGGGCAAGGGTCCCGATCCGGTTCGAACCAGGTCGGATCGGGGCGAGGTGTTCGTCGAGCACGACCTCGGTGTCATCCGCGGCGAACCGGAGCAGCCCGCGGGTCGGTGACGGTTCGGCTCCGGCGAAGGTCACCTGTGAGCCTTGCCCGCCGGTCTCGCTCGCTCCGAAGCTGTTGATCATCGCCACGTGGGGGAGGTGTCGCAGCAGTCCGTCGCGGCTCGCTGCGGACCAGCGCGCGCCACCGGAGGTGATGGCCACCAGCGAGGAGAGGTCCCAGCGGTCCGGTTCGGCGTCGAGCGCGTCGAGCAGCGGTCGAGCGAATGCGTCACCGACGATGACCAGACGGTTCACCCGAGCATCCGCCACCCGGCTCCACAGCGCAGCGGCATCCACGCCGTGCAGCGGTCCGAGCACGACGGTTCCGGCGCTCAGCAACGCCGACAACGCGGACCACTGCGCGGTTCCGTGTGTGAGGGGGCTCGCCGGGAGCATGCGTCCGCCGGGTCGCCGCTGTTCGGCCCCGGCCATCGCTGCGGTGAACAGGTCCGACTGGCGCCACAACACGCCCTTGGGTGTGCCCGTCGATCCTCCGGTGTAGAGCAGGTAGTGGTCGTCGCCCGATCGGGTGATGGACGGTCGATCAGGTGATGCAGCGGCCAGCGCGGATTCGTACACCGGCCCGATGGGCACGCACGTCGTGCCCAGGCCGTCGGTCGCTTCCTGGATCGTCGCGGTCGCCGCAGGTTCATGGATCACCACGCGCGCGTCCGCGTCGATGAGCAGGTCACGGGCCTCGGTGGCGGTGTAGCGGCAGTTGACGTTGACCGGGACCAGGCGCGCCTTGAAGGCGCCGAGGAGGACCTCGAGGTGTTCGATCCGGTTCCACAGGGCGATCCCGACCCGATCACCGTCGGACAGCCCGATCGAGACCAGCCAGGTCGCGACGCGGTTCGCCCGGGCCTCCAGATCGATGTAGGCAACGACGCCGTCGGGGGCGTCGACCGCCGGCAGGTCGCCGTGGTCGTCGACGACCGATTCGAACCGATCGGCGAGGCCGGCGGTCACGTGCTGGTCCAGAACCTCGTCGTACCGATCAGGCGAGGTACCGGTAGATCACCTCGGCCACGCAGGCGGGCTTCGCGGCCCCTTCGACCTCGAAGGTGAGGGTCATCTGGATCTGGACCCCACCGTTGACGTCGGTGACCTCGTCGAGTTCGGCGCCGACCCGGAGATTCGATCCCACGGGAACCGGGGAGGGGAACCGGACCTTGTTCGCGCCGTAGTTGACCGCCGAGGAGAACCCTTTGATCTGCACGACCTGGGGTACGAGCGAAGGGGCGAGCGACAGGGTCAGGTACCCGTGTGCGATAGGGCCACCGAAGGGGCTTTCGGCCTTTGCCCGTTCGACGTCGACGTGGATCCACTGGTGGTCGCCGGTCGCATCGGCGAACTGGTTCACGCGGTCCTGGGTGACCTCGAGCCAGTCGCTGTGGCCGAGGTGCGTACCGACCGCGCTCTTGAGTTCGTCGATGCCGTTGATGATCGTCGTCATGGTCAGCATTGTGCCCGTCGCGTCGTC
>JAFDWI010000143.1 GCA_018268545.1 Actinomycetota bacterium | reverse complement strand
GTGGGGATGTGACCCGGACCTTTGGGCTGTGATCGTCGATGACATGGGACGACCTGTGGATGTCGGGCGTCGTCAACGGCTCGCCACGATCGCGCAACGCCGTGCGATCGCGGTGCGTGACGGTGGGTGCACGTTCCCGGGCTGTGACGCACCCATCGCGTGGTGTGATCATCACCACGTCCAGGACTGGCACGCCGGTGGGCCGACCGATCTGGGAAACCTCGTCGCGTTGTGCCGCTATCACCACGGTGTCACTCACCGCACCGGCTGGACCCTGACCCTCGATCACACCCAAACCCCGCACTGGATCACCCCATCAGGTGACCACCTGACCGGGCAACGCCACCACAAACCCCCCGGCCATCATCAGCAACCCCACGGCCCCGACAACCCCAACGACCTTGGTGGCCCAGGGAATCCCGACAGCCCAGGTGACCCACGCGGCCCGAATGGTCCAGGCCGCAACGACGAACCGAACGCGGCATGACCCGCCCGATGAACCCCGTAGCCCCGGTGTACTCGGGCGAACCCGGGGACCGGGTGACCCACGCGGCCCGAACAGTCTCGGTCACCGCGGCGAACCGGCCGCCCCATGACCTGTCGAGCGCGCCGGGCGGGCACACCGAACCTTGCGCGCCATGACACGCCCAGCAATCCCGGGCGAACCCCGCGGCTCCGGCTCGACGATCAAACACGGCTGGAACATGGGCCGAGCCGTCGAGTCCGGCGCCAGGCGCGCAGCCCCTGCACCGGCCGGTGCTCGAGGCACATCACCTACAGTGGCAGCGATGCCGCCGTTGATCATGGGTGTGGTGAACGTGACACCCGATTCGTTCTCCGACGGCGGCTGTTGGCCCGACCCGGACTCGGCGATCGTGCACGCCCGTGAACTCGTCGCCGCGGGTGCCGACATCATCGACGTCGGCGGTGAATCGACGCGCCCCGGTGCCGCCCCGGTCGGGCCCGAGGTCGAAGCCGCCCGGGTCGTGCCGGTCATCGAAGCCTTGTCGGGTGACGTCCGCGTGTCGGTCGACACGATGACTCCCGAGGTCGCCGAGCTGGCCGTGGCAGCGGGCGCGACGATCGTGAACGACGTGTCCGGCTCCTTCGAGCTGGCTCGGGTCGCAGCACGCAACGGGTGCGTGTGGGTGTGCATGCACATGCAAGGAACCCCCCGCACGATGCAGGAACGCCCCCACTACGTCGACGTGGTCGCCGAGGTGCACGACTTTCTCGTCGAGCGGGCACGCATCGGTCTCGCGCTCGGTGTTCCCGAGGTGTGGATCGACCCGGGGATCGGGTTCGGCAAAACCACCGACCACAACCTGAGCCTGCTCAAGCACCTCGACGTGCTCGTCGCGACCGGGTATCCGGTGGTCGTGGGGACGAGCCGAAAATCGTCGCTCGGTCGGCTGACCGCGCAGGCCGACGGGTCGTCGGTGCCCGACGGTGCGCCGGGTGCACAAGCGGCTCGGACCTTGGCGGCGCCGGTGGCCGAACGCCTCGAAGCGTCCATCGCGACCGCGGTGTGGTCGTGGCGACGGGGCGCCCGCGTCGTGCGGGTCCACGACGTCGCGGAGACCGTCACAGCTCGTGTCACGATAGAGTCTGCCGCGTGATCGAACCGTCTCTTCGCCCCCGCCGTCGCGTCACGCGTGCCACGGCGGCACTCGTAGCCCTCGTCGCCGCATTGGCCGCCGGATGCTCGTCGAAAGGATCGTCCGCGTCGTCGAGCACGACCGGGCGCACGCATGCGACGTCCGCCGCCATGACCTCCACGACGACCAACGGCGACACATCCGCCGCGATCATCGCTGAGAACAAGCGGCCCGGGTCCCCCGACTGGCGGATCGACTCCGGTGACGCACGGCCCCGCGGAATCGAAGGGTTCGCCGACACGACCAGCATCGAACAGGGCGGAAAGGTCCGCCTGTACGTGTCGACGACGGCGAAATCGTTCACCGCGACCGCATACCGCATGGGCTACTACGGCGGCGCGGGTGGCCGCCAGGTCTGGCAATCGGGCGAACTCACCGGTGTGCGTCAGCCGACCTGCCCGACCGATCCCAAGACGCGCACCGTCGCGTGCGACAACTGGTCCCGGGCCACCGAGGTCCCGATCACCAAGGCGTTCGTGCCCGGTGAGTACCTGATCAAGCTGGTTCCTTCCACCGGAACCGCCAGTTACATTCCGCTGGTGGTGCGCGACGACAGCAGCCACGCGGCCGTGCTCGTCGTCTCGTCGGTCACGACCGCCCAGGCGTACAACACCTGGGGAGGCCACAGCCTCTACACCGGTACGGGCAATGGGCCACTCGCCGGTCGGGCCTACGTGGTCAGTTTCGATCGTCCGTTCGCATCGGGATGGGGTCAATCCGGTTGGGTGCTGGGTGACACGTGGGACACCGTGCAACTGCTCGAGTCCCGTGGGATCGACGTCACGTATGCGACCGACATCGACCTGCACCAGCATCCCGCGTTGTTGGCGAACCACCGGGTCGTGATCTCCGGTGCCCACGACGAGTACTACTCCTCGGCGATGCGCCAGGGCGTGCTCGACGCCCGGGCCAAGGGCGTGAACTTCATCTTCCTGGGTGCCAACGCCATGTACCGCCACATCCGGATGGAACCCTCTCCGCTTGGCGCCGATCGCATCGAGGTCAACTACCGGGTCGCCAAGCTCGACCCGCTCAACGGTGTCGATCCCGCCGAGGTGACCACCCAGTGGGGTGACGCGCCCGTGCCACGCCCGGAGAACGCGATCACCGGCAACACCTACACGTGCAACCAGCCCGGGCTCACCGCCGACATGGTCGTCGTCGACGCGTTGCCGTGGATGTGGGCGGGGACCGGTGTGACGAACGGGACGCACCTGACCGGCATGGTCCGCGAGGAGTACGACCGGATGGCGATGATGCCCGGCGTGCCGCCCGACAACCAACTGATCACCCATTCGCCGCTGGTCTGTCGTGGCAAGCCGAGTTTCAGCGACATGATCTACTACACGGTGCCCAGTGGCGCCGCGGTGCTGAACGTGGGCACGCTGCTGTTCGAGCCGCATCTGGGGCCGTTGTGTCCGGCCGCTCCCGTGGGTGGTCCGGTCAACTCGGCGGACTGCGCGGTGCGCCGCATGATCGCGAACGTCGTCGACGTGTTCGCGTCGGGCCCCGCGGGCAAGGTCCATCCGGCGAAGGCGAACGGCGCGGCGTTCGATGTGCCCAGGACGTCGCCGGTCATCGGCGGCGACTGATCGTCGCCCCGACGTGAGTCGGTGAGCCGGTAGCGTCCGATTGCGTGGAACCCGGTGACCTGCTCCGATCGATCCTGACGAGCCGGGTGTACGAGGTCGCGAACGAGACCCCACTGGAGGTCGCCCATCGTCTGTCGGCGCGGCTGGGTTGCACCGTGTCGTTCAAGCGTGAAGACCTCCAGCCGGTGTTCAGCTTCAAGATCCGAGGGGCGCACAACCGGATCGCGCACCTGAGCCACGACGAACTCGCGCGCGGGGTGATCACCGCGAGCGCGGGCAACCACGCCCAGGGCGTCGCCTTCTCGGCACGACACGTCGGGGCACGTGCGGTGATCGTCATGCCCGAGACGACCCCGTCGATCAAGGTCGACGCGGTCCGGGCGCTCGGTGCCGAGATCGTGTTGGCCGGCGACAACTACTCGGATGCCCAGAGGCGTTGCGACGCACTCGTGGCCGAGACCGGCATGTCGTTCGTGCACGCGTTCGACGACCCGCTGGTGATCGCCGGCCAGGGAACGATCGCGGATGAGATCGTCCGCCGGGCGAGCGGCGGCCTCGATGCGGTGTTCGTGCCGGTGGGTGGTGGCGGCCTCATCGCCGGGATCGGCGCCTACCTGAAAGCGGTGATGCCGGATGTGGCGGTGATCGGTGTCGAGTCGATCGAAGCCGACGCGATGTCACGGTCGCTCGCCGCGGGCCGACCCGTCGAGTTGGCCGAGGTCGGGATCTTCGCCGACGGCGTGGCGGTCCGCCGGGTCGGCGTGCACACGTTCGAGCTCGCGAGCCGGGTCGTGGACGAGATGGTCACCGTCACCAACGCGGACGTCAGCGGGGCCATCAAGGACGTGTTCGACGACACCCGGTCGATCGTCGAGCCCGCGGGCGCGTTGTCGGTCGCGGGGTTGAAACGTTGGGCCGAGGGCCGTGACGCGACCGGCATGCATCTGGTGGCCGTGCTGAGTGGTGCGAACATGAACTTCGATCGCCTCCGCTTCGTCGCCGAACAGGCCGAGGTCGGTGAGGAGCGTGAGACGTTGCTCGCGGTGACGATCCCCGAACGCCGAGGGGCGTTCAGCGATTTCTGCGGCGTGCTCGGCAAGCGGGTCGTCACCGAGTTCAACTATCGGCTGCACGGGCGCAGGTCTGCGCAGATCTTCGTGGGGGTGACCACCACGTCCCGTGACGACGCGGTCGGGTTGATCGCGCACCTGCGCGCCGGTGGTTACGAGACGATCGACCTGTCCGACAACGACGTCGCGAAACTGCACGTCCGCCACATGGTCGGTGGACGTGCCGCCGCGGTGTCCGATGAGGTCGTGTGCCGTTTCGAGTTCCCCGAACGGGCCGGTGCGCTGATGCAGTTCCTCGCCGTGTTGGGGGGCCGGTGGAACATCAGCCTGTTCCACTACCGCAATCACGGCGCGGATGTGGGCCGGGTGCTCGCCGGGTTCGAGGTACCGCCGGAGGAACGCGCCGAGTTCCGACGGTTCCTCGACACGCTCGGCTACCCGTCCGCCGACGAAGGCGACAACCCCGCGTACCGGCAGTTCCTCACCGGCTGACCCGGCGCGGGGAGAACCCACGCCTGCCGTGCCGATGGTCGATGCCTCGTCGACGTCGATCGCCGACGCTCGTGATACGAGAGCCATGGGCCGCGATATGGTCGAAGCCGAGCCGACCCGAGACGATTTGACGAGTGAGGAGCAGCAACTCGAATGACGAGCGACAACGGATCGGCCGACGACCACCACCCCGGAGGGGTGGACCGACGGGCATTGTTGCGAAACGCGGGGCTGGGCGCGGCGGCGACCGGAGCCCTGTGGGTGGCACCGAGCGTGGTCAGTGCACCG
>JAFDWI010000142.1 GCA_018268545.1 Actinomycetota bacterium | reverse complement strand
GGTCATCGCGTGACCGCCGCCGAGCCCAGGTACGCCTCACGGACCGCGTCGCTCGCCAACACCTCGGCGGTCGGGCCTTCACCGATGAGCGCGCCCGTGTCCATCGCGTAACAACGTTCCGTGAAGTTCTCGACGAACGCCACGTCGTGCTCGACGAGCAACACCGCGAAGCCCTCGGTCGACTGGACCGCGAGCAGCGTCTCGGCGAGGCGTTCGGTCTCGGCACTGTCGAGCCCCGACGACGGCTCGTCGAGCAGCAGGATCTTCGGCCGGGTCATCAACGCCCGGCCGATCTCGAGCAGGCGCCCCCGACCGAGGCTGAGTCGCTCACTCGCCTGGTCCGCGACGTCGTCGAGCCCGAGCAACTCCAGCACCCGATCGCAGGCTTCGATTTCGTCGAGTCGGGGACGGCCGCGCCCGATCAGGTCCTTCCAGAGGCTGCCGCCGCCGCGACGGGTGCGTTCCGCGATCAGCAGATGTTCTCGGACGGTCGCCTCGGCGAACAGTTCGATCCGCTGGAACGTCCGGCCCACGCCCAGGCGTGCGATCTGGTGGACGGGCCGGCCCGTCACGTCGTGCCCGTCGACCTCGACGGTCCCCGAGTCGACGGAAACGACCCCGAGCAGACAGTTGAACAGCGTCGTCTTGCCGGCGCCGTTGGGTCCGATGAGCCCGACGCGCCGTCCCGGGTCGATCGTGAGCGAGACTCCGTGCACCGCGGTGACCCCGTCGAAGGCCTTGGTCACGCCCCGCGCTTCGATCACGGGCGGACCGGGTGGGCGGTCGGTAGGCACACCCGGGTTCTGGTGAGGCCCGTGGTCGGGCTGGGGCCTGCTCACGACACCGACCTCGTCGCCGACTCACCGAGCGCGGCGGTCGAATCACTCGACGCCGCCGCTTCGTGGCGCCGCGCGGTGCGACGTTCGATCCGTTCGTAGGCCTTTCGTTTGCCGTTCTCGACCATGCCTTCGGGGTGTCGCGCGAACTGCATGGCGCCGAGCCCGAACAGGACGAATGTCCAGCCGCCCGACAGCGGGAACCACGACGGGATGCGCTCCGCAGAACGCAGCACCCAGCCGAACAGCGCGCCACTCAGCAGGATCGCGTCGAACAGGCCGAACGCGACACCGGCCTGGATCGCTCCCTCGACGGTTCGCGCCCCCAACGTCACGACGAGCACCAACCAGAACAGGCCCACGAACGGGCTGAAGTTGGACGAATAGTTCACGTTCTGCTGTTGGATCGACAGCAGCGCGCCACCGATACCCGCGATGAACGCCGACACCGCGAACGCGATGATGCGTGCCCGAGCGGGCGAGATGCCGATGGACTGGGCACCCAGCGTGCTGCCACGCAGCGCACGCAACGTCCGCCCCACCGTACCGCCCCGGATGAGGACGACCGCGCCCGCGGTGAGTCCCAGCACGACCAGACACAGCGCGAGGAACACATGATCGTTCGTGAAATCGATCGGACCGAGGGTCGGCCGCGGCACCCGGGTTCCCTGGGTGAGCGCGATCTGACCACCGCCGACCCACGGCAACTTCACCATCACCGAATCGAAGAAGTACGCGAACGCGAGCGTCGCGATCGACAGCCAGATCCCCGCGAGACGCAGCACCGGCACGACCAACGCGACGCTCACGGCTGCGGCGATCACCCCGCCGAGCAGAGCGGCGGGGAGCGCCGACATCCCCAGACGCGTCGCGAACTGGAACACCGTGAACGCCCCGATCGCGGCGAACGTCCCCTGGCACAACGAGATCTCGCCGGCGAACCCGGTGATCACCGTGATCGACAGGAAGATCACCGACATGATCACGGCCTGGGTTACCTGGAACATCCACGACTGATCGGCTCGGAAGAACACGACCATGCCGATCGCGACACCGAAGACGACCCAGAACGCACGGGTCAACTGGGTGAGGCGAGGGCTGCGGGTGAGCGCCGACAACGCCGGTGGCGGTGGGTCGACACCCGAGAGCGGATCGTCCGCGGTCCGACTGCGACGGATCGCCGGCCACAGCACCAACACGAAGAACAGCACCACGAATGGAATCGCCGGCGCGACGTTGTCCTGGACCGCCTGCAACCACGGACGCGAGCCCGACCATCGCGGCAGGAACGTCTGCACCAACGAGATCGTGAGCCCCAGTCCGAAACCGCCGATCAGTGCCCGGGGCAGATCGACGAGACGTCCGATCGCCGCCGCGGCGATCGCGATGACCAGCAGGTTGAAGAAATCCGTGGGTTGCAGCGAGTTGAACTGCGGCGCGATGAGCACACCGGCCAGCCCTGCGAACAGGCTGGACAACGCCCATGCGAACGCCGAGGCTCGATCCGATCGGATTCCGTTCAACTCGGTGAGGCGTGGGCTCTCGACCACCGCGCGCATGCGGAGTCCGATCGTCGTGGCCCGGAACAGGACCCCCAATGCGACCATCGCGACCACCGCGACCGTGATCGCGGCGAGCTCGTTCCGGCTCAACGAATAGATACCGAACAGGTCGTAGAACACGGTGGCGCCGCCCGGGACGATGCCCACGGGCGTCGTGCCCGCAACCGGTTCGAAGTGGATCACGAGATCGATCAGTGACGGGAGTGCCACTGCGAGACCGATCGTGATGACGAGCTTCGCGACCGCGGCCGACTTGCGAAGGTGCCGGAACACGAACCGTTCGAGTAACAGCCCTGTCAGCGGGGCGAGGAAGAACACCGACAGTGCGAGCGCCGGAGGAGTCGACCAGTGCCAGATCATCCGAGCCTGGTAGTACGTCGCGGCCGACACGTACGCCTGCGCCCCGAGCGCGAGGTTGAACACCCCCGATGTCTTGTAGGTGAGAACCAGCCCGAGCGCGAGCAGCCCGTACACCGCTCCCGGCGGCGTTCCTTGGAGCAGCGCGCGCAGGAAATCGGAACCGACGGAGGCGGCGAGCATCATCGGCAGGTGATCCGGAGCCGTCTCAGTCGAAATCGGTTGCGACCGGGAGGGACCACTTGGTCGAGTTGTTGTTCCAGCAGAACCAGGGTTTTGCTGCCGATCCGAACATCTCGAACTTGCCGTCGACGACCTTGACGACAGTCGAACATTCACTGTCCTGAACACCGGCACGGGTTGCGTTCGTGTACGTCTTGTGTGCGGTGGTCCAGTTGATCGGTGCGACCAACCCGCCCGCGGAGTCGTGGGTCATCGCGTTCGTCGCGGCGATGACCTTCGCCCGGTCGAACTGCGGCCCGGCTGCGAGCAGGCCCTCGTAGGCAACCGATGCGTTGATCCAACCGGTCATCGCGAGTTCGGTCGGTTGGGCGTTCTCCTTGGCGATCCAGGTCTTGAACTCGTTCAGGGTCGACTTGCCCGCTTCGGCTTCGAGCGGTCGGAACTGGACCTGGACGAGGCCTCCGTCGAAGAGACCGTCGGTCGCTGCCACGGCAGCCTGGTCGTAGGAGTCCGAGTGGAACAGCACGACGTGGTCCATGCCCTGGCGCTTGAGTTCCTGGGCCAGGGTCTTCATCGCGTTCAGGTCGAAGCACGTGGCGATGAAGTCGACGCCGGCCTTCTTCATGGCGGTGACCTCGGGGCCGAGCCCGTTGGGCAACCCGTAGGGGAGATCGTCCTTGAGGAAGGCGAGTTGGACGCCGGTGTTCTTCGCATACAGCTTGAACGAATCCGCGTCGGAGTCCGCGCACACCTTGGAGGTCTGGCTCGTGGAGTAGCCGAGTACGCCCGCCTTCTTCGCACCCATCTTCATCGCCGCGTAGGGAAGCGTGCGGCGGGTGCAGTCGATGCACTGCAACACGGTGCTCGGGAACACCGACATCCGGTTCGCGGCCGCCCCGGCGTCGACGCCCCAGCCGTAGGTGGGGACACCGGCTTTGTCGAGATCGCCCCAACCCTGGGGGAGCAACGATGCCTGCATCGTTCCGAAGGCCTTGTTCCCGCTGACGATCGCAAGTGCATCCTGCTGGTTCTGCCCAAGTTGATCGTCGACGACATCACCGACGGTCAGCTTGCGTCCGTAGATCCCGCCTTGGGAGTTCCGCCACGCGAAGTACGCCTTCACCCCGGCTGCGTAGCAGTCGAGGATGCAGATCCCGAGCGGGTTGTTCGACTTCGTCCCGACGATCGTGTAGGAGATCGTGTCGTCGGTGACCCCGGGGACACCGTTGATCGGCTTGTGGACGTTCCGGTTCGCCGCGCCACCGTCGGTCGGTACCGCGGCACCCTTGGCCGACGTCGTGGACGACGTCGAACTCTTCGCGTTCCCACAAGCGGTTGCGACGAGGCCGATCACCAGCAGGGTGGCGAATGAACGGCGGAGAAGTCGTGGCACAGGTGCTCCTCGTTGTCTCGATCCGAGACGGCTCGACCGGTGTTCCCCAAAGCTGACACCGGAGTTAGATTGATGGTACTTCACCCGACGGAACCAGGAGCGCGAAATGTCGAACGAGCCCGGATCGCCCCCGCCCGGATGCGCGATCACCGCCGGAACGACGGTGCTGGTGACCGGTGCATCCTCGGGGATCGGGGCCGCGACCGCCGTCGCCCTCGCGCGGCGCGGCGCGACCGTCGGCATCGTCGCCCGCCGTGGCGACAGGCTCGCCGAGGTGCTCGAGCAGTGCCGGGTCACCTCGCCCGAGAGCCGGAGTTGGACGGCGGACCTCTCGGATCCCGGCACGGCAGCGTCGCTGGCATCGGAAGCCTGGGATGTCTTCGGTGGCCTCGATGTGCTCGTGAACAACGCGGGTGCTCCCAAGCGTCGCCCGGTCGATCGCCTCAGCACCGAGGAGATCGCGGCGACCATGCGACTCAACTTTCATTCACCGGTTGCGATGTCGCTCGCGTTGCTTCCCGGCATGCTCGAACGGGGCTCCGGGGTCATCGTCAACGTCGCGAGCTTCGCGGGGCGCGTCGGGGTGAAAACCGAAGCGGCCTACTGCGCGTCGAAGTTCGCGCTCACCGGTTGGAGCGAGGCGATGGCCCTGGACCTGTGGCACACCGGCGTGGCGGTGCGGCTCGTGCAACCCGGCGCGATCGACACCGAGATCTGGGACCAACCCGACAACGACGCGCCGCTCTATGACGGAGATCTCGAACCGGTCGACAACGTCGCGACGGGAATCGTCGCCGCGATCGAAGGCGACCGTTTCGAGCACTATCTTCCGGACATGGGTGCGATCGTCGAGTACAAGACCGCGCACATCGACGAGTTCATGGCCGCATCGATCGACTTTGCC